>NZ_JBIAXT010000003.1:106254-197362 GCF_042896945.1 Streptomyces sp. NPDC001222 | reverse complement strand
GCGGGCGCGTGGCGGGCGCGAGCCTCAGGGCGCGACGGGCGCGAGCCCCAAGGCGTGGCGGGCGCGTGGCGGGCGCGAGCCTCAGGGCGCGACGGGCGCGAGCCCCAAGGCGTGGCGGGCGCGTGGCGGGCGCGAGCCTCAGGGCGCGACGGGCACGTGACGGGCGCGAGCCTCAGGGCGCGACGGGCACGAGCCCCAAGGCGACGGGCACGAGCCCCAAGGCGACGGGCGCGAACCTCAAGGCGTGGCGGGCGCGGGTCCGCCGCTCTCCGGCGTCGGTCCGCCCTGCCCCGCCGTCTTCCCCGGAGCGCTCCTGCCGTCCCCAGGACCGCCCTCCCCGGGCCGCGGCCCGGCCTGCCCCTCGCGGTCGCTCCTCGCGCCCGGGCGGTCGTACGTCATGAGGGTGAGCAGTATCAGCCCGAACACGACCATCAGGAACGCGAACGCCCCCCAGCCGACCAGCCCCACCGTGAACGCGGCGAGCACGGCGTGCACCACGGCGGCGCTGATCAGCACGATGCGCCAGAACCCGGACGGTGCGCGGCCGCGCACCGCCACCAGCAGGGCGGCGATCCCGCACAGCGCGAAGTACAGACCGAAGACGACGCCGCCCGCCTTCGACGACGCGGACATCGCATCCGGGTCGAGCCCCGCGAGCGACATGTTCTGCCGGTCCACGACCATGCCCAGGAACCAGTTCAGCAGTCCGATGCCGAACGCCTCCAGAACGAGGACCATCGCCACGATCCATGCCACCGGTCTGCGGACCACCGGCTCCACCCACCTTCGAGCGCGCTGCGTGTTACTCCGAGTACCTTCGAGACATCGCGAACGCTACTAACGGGTAAACCTGGGGACAAGAGGTCCGACGGGGGCAAAGTTTCGTTGGGCCATTAGTAGGGACTCCACAAAGAAACACGACCGGCGGCAGGACTACTTCATAGAGACCTTGACCACACCGGAGGGCTAGGGTTTTCCGGTGGATTCCCATGTCCGGCGGTGCGACAAGGGATTTCACAGGTTGAGTGAGCCTGGTTTCACGCTCCGTGTGGGCAAGCTCACCACTGGGGACGGGTCGAAACGTCGTGTCGGCAGTCCCTAAACTCGGCTTGTTTCAAGGAGAGGGAGCCATCGTGCGCAAGGTGTTGATCGCCAACCGTGGCGAAATCGCTGTCCGTGTCGCCCGGGCCTGCCGTGACGCCGGGATCGCGAGCGTGGCCGTGTACGCCGACCCGGACCGGGACGCCCTGCACGTCCGCGCGGCGGACGAGGCGTTCGCCCTGGGCGGTGACACCCCAGCCACCAGCTACCTGGACATCGAGAAGGTCCTCCAGGCCGCGAAGGACTCCGGAGCGGACGCCGTCCACCCCGGCTACGGCTTCCTCTCCGAGAACGCCCACTTCGCCCAGGCCGTCCTGGACGCCGGGCTGATCTGGATCGGCCCGCCGCCGCAGGCCATCCGAGACCTCGGCGACAAGGTCGCGGCCCGGCACATCGCCCAGCGCGCCGGCGCCCCGCTGGTCGCCGGTACGCCCGATCCGGTGTCCGGTGCCGACGAGGTCGTCGCGTTCGCCGAGGAGCACGGCCTGCCCATCGCCATCAAGGCCGCCTTCGGCGGTGGCGGGCGCGGTCTGAAGGTCGCCCGCACCCTCGAAGAGGTCCCCGAGCTGTACGAGTCCGCGGTCCGCGAGGCGGTGGCCGCCTTCGGCCGCGGCGAGTGCTTCGTCGAGCGCTACCTCGACCGGCCCCGCCATGTGGAGACCCAGTGCCTGGCCGACAGCCACGGCAACGTGGTCGTCGTCTCCACCCGTGACTGTTCGCTGCAGCGCCGCCACCAGAAGCTCGTCGAGGAGGCCCCGGCCCCCTTCCTGAGCCAGGCGCAGATGGACGAGCTGTACGGGGCGTCGAAGGCCATCCTCAAGGAGGCCGGCTACGTCGGCGCGGGCACCGTCGAGTTCCTCGTCGGCAACGACGGCACGATCTCCTTCCTGGAGGTCAACACCCGACTGCAGGTCGAGCACCCGGTCACCGAGGAGGTCGCCGGTATCGACCTGGTCCGCGAGATGTTCCGCATCGCCGACGGCGAGGAGCTGGGCTACGGCGACCCCGAACTGCGCGGTCACTCCTTCGAGTTCCGTATCAACGGCGAGGACCCGGGCCGCAACTTCCTGCCCGCCCCCGGCACGGTGACCCGGTTCGCCCCGCCGTCGGGCCCCGGTGTCCGTCTGGACGCGGGCGTGGAGTCCGGGAGCGTCATCGGCCCGGCGTGGGACTCGCTGCTGGCCAAGCTGATCGTCACGGGCCGCACCCGCAAGGAGGCGCTGGAGCGTGCCTCCCGTGCCCTGGAGGAGTTCCAGGTCGAGGGCATGGCGACGGCGATCCCGTTCCACCGCGCGGTGGTCAAGGACCCGGCGTTCGCCCCCGAACTGACCGGCTCCGACGCGCCGTTCACTGTGCACACCCGGTGGATCGAGACCGAGTTCGTCAACGAGATCAAGCCCTTCACGGCGGTCGCCGACGCGGACGCCGAGGAGGAGCCGGGCCGCGAGACTGTCGTGGTCGAGGTGGGCGGCAAGCGCCTGGAGGTGTCGCTGCCCTCGTCGCTCGGCATGTCCCTGGCCCGCACGGGCCTGGCGGCCGGCGCGAAGCCCAAGCGCCGCGCGGCCAAGAAGTCCGGTCCGGTGGCCTCCGGTGACGCTCTCGCCTCCCCGATGCAGGGCACGATCGTCAAGGTCGCCGTCGAGGAGGGCCAGGAGGTCAAGGAGGGCGACCTGGTCGTCGTCCTTGAGGCGATGAAGATGGAGCAGCCCCTGAACGCGCACCGGGCGGGCACCATCAAGGGCCTCACCGCCGAGATCGGCGCGTCCGTCACCTCCGGCGCCCTGATCTGCGAGATCAAGGACTGACCACCGGTACGACGTACGGGAGCGCCCGGCGGCCGGTCGTCCGGCCTGCCGGGCGCTCCCGTCCGTCGGACGCCGCGGCGACCACTCGGTCGGCTCTGGACAGCAGCGGGCGCGGTTGAACGCGAGCCCCTGATGCTGCGACCGAAGAGGTTCGCCGGCTCGCGACGCCCGGCACGGCTCCAGGGCGTGTTCGAAAGTAGCGTCGTCCGCCCGAAGGGCGGGCCCGCGGCGTCCGGTGCGGCGCATCGCAAGGCGGAGGGTCGTCCGCGTAGTGGGTGTACGCGGCCGATCCCGACAACGCGGCGAGGTGCCGTACCAGACGCCGCGGGCCGGACGGGACTTTCGAAACCCGCCTTTAGCGGCGGCGCAGATCCGCGACCCGTGGCCGCTCTCCCGTCGGCGGCTCACCGAGGACCGTCGCGCTGCGCAACTGCGGGCCGCCCCCGGCGACCTGGCCGCGGCGGGGCCCGGGAAGGGCCACGTCACGGCGTGGCTGACGGCCCGCCGGGGCCGTGTCGCCCCCCGGGGAACCGCCTCCTGACGCCCCGGCGACCGCGATCTGCACGCCCTGATCGGCCAGGGCCTGCAACTCGGTGGCCGCGCGGTCGTCGTGCGGGGGCGGCTCGTCCGTCACCAGCCGGGTGATCAGGTCCGTCGGCACGGTCTGGAACATCGTGTCCGTACCGAGCTTGGTGTGGTCGGCGAGGACGACGACCTCTGCGGCCGCCTGCACCAGCGCACGGTCGACGGAGGCCGACAGCATGTTGGACGTGGACAGCCCGCGCTCGGCGGTGAGCCCACTCCCGGACAGAAAGGCCTTGGAGACCCTCAGACCCTGGAGCGACTGCTCGGCACCGCTGCCGACGAGGGCGTAGTTGGAACCGCGCAGGGTGCCGCCGGTCATCACGACCTCCACGCGATTGGCATGGGCCAACGCCTGGGCCACCAGCAGGGAGTTGGTGACGACGGTCAGCCCGGGTACCCGCGCGAGCCGGCGCGCCAGCTCCTGCGTGGTGGTCCCGGCCCCCACCACGATGGCCTCGCCCTCCTGCACGAGGCCCGCGGCGAGGTCGGCGATGGCGGTCTTCTCGGCGGTCGCGAGATGGGACTTCTGCGGAAAGCCGGACTCCCGCGTGAACCCGCCCGGCAGTACCGCACCGCCGTGCCGGCGGTCGAGGAGTCCTTCTGCCTCCAGCGCGCGCACGTCCCGCCGTACGGTCACTTCGGAGGTCTGGACGACGCGGGCGAGCTCACGGAGCGACACGGCACCGTTCGCTCGCACCATTTCGAGGATCAATTGGCGACGTTCTGCAGCGAACACGAAACTGACAGTAACCCCAACGACCGTCTGCTTTCAGCAGTTTGCGCCGAATAACAGAAGTTGTTCGCACGGCAGGACGGAAAGTGGTATACGTGCCCACTCCCGGCGCCCGTGCCGTACGTGCCGTCGACGATCCCCGCGTCCAGGGCCTGTGACCTGCGGTCACGTCATGAGGGGCCGTCAGGCCTCGATGCCCGCCTTCCGGGTGTGCAACTGCCGTGCCACCTCGGCAATCGAGCCCGACAGGGACGGGTACACGGTGAAGGCGTTCGCGATCTGTTCGACCGTCAGATTGTTGTCGACCGCGATCGAGATGGGATGGATCAGTTCCGACGCGCGCGGTGCGACGACCACGCCGCCGACGACGATCCCGGTGCCGGGCCGGCTGAAGATCTTGACGAAACCGTCCCGGATGCCCTGCATCTTGGCGCGCGGGTTGCGCAGCAGGGGCAGCTTGACCACCCGGGCGTCGATCTTGCCCGCGTCCACATCGGCCTGCGTGTAGCCGACGGTGGCGATCTCGGGGTCGGTGAAGACGTTCGAGGAGACGGTCTTCAGATTGAGCGGGGCCACCGCGTCGCCGAGGAAGTGGTACATGGCGATGCGTCCCTGCATGGCGGCGACCGACGCGAGGGCGAAGACACCGGTGACGTCACCGGCGGCGTACACGCCCGGAGCCGTCGTACGGGAGACCTTGTCGGTCCATATGTGACCGGACTCGCGCAGCTTGACGCCGGCCTCCTCCAGGCCCATCCCGCTGCTGTTGGGTATCGCGCCGACCGCCATGAGGCAGTGCGAGCCGGTGATCACGCGGCCGTCGGCGAGCGTGACCTCGACCCGGTCGCCGACCCGCTTGGCGGACTGCGCACGCGAGCGGGCCATGACGTTCATGCCCCGGCGCCGGAAGACGTCCTCCAGGACGGCGGCGGCGTCGGGGTCCTCGCCGGGCAGCACACGGTCGCGCGAGGAGACGAGGGTGACCTTGGAGCCGAGCGCCTGGTAAGCGCCGGCGAACTCGGCACCGGTGACACCGGAACCGACGACGATGAGCTCCTCGGGCAGCTCGTCGAGGTCGTAGACCTGGGTCCAGTTGAGGATGCGCTCCCCGTCCGGCTGGGCGTCGGGCAGCTCGCGCGGGTGACCGCCGGTGGCGATGAGCACGGCGTCGGCGGTGAGGGTCTCCTCGCTGCCGTCCGCGGCCCGTACGACGACCTTGCGCGACCCGTCCAGGGCCTGCATGCCCTCCAGCCGGCCGCGGCCGCGCACGACCCGGGCGCCGGCGCGCGTGACGGACGCGGTGATGTCGTGGGACTGGGCGAGCGCGAGGCGCTTCACCCGTCGGTTGACCTTCCCGAGATCGACGCCGACGACCCGGGCGGCCTGCTCCAGGGGCGGGGTGTCGTCCGCGACGATGATGCCCAGCTCCTGGTACGACGAGTCGAAGGTGGTCATCACCTCGGCCGTCGCGATGAGGGTCTTCGACGGCACGCAGTCGGTCAGCACCGACGCCCCGCCGAGACCGTCGCAGTCGACGACGGTCACCTCCGCGCCGAGCTGTGCGGCCACCAGAGCCGCTTCGTATCCGCCGGGTCCGCCGCCGATGATCACGATCCGAGTCACGTACCCCATTGTCCCGCACGTTCGGGGTGCGTCTCCTCCGGGGGCGGCCGCTGGTACTTCTGTTACAGAAGTGGCCGTCGAGACGCTGTCGTACCCTCGTCTCCATGTCGCTCTACGCCGCGTACGCCGGCAACCTCGACGCGCGGCTGATGACCCGCCGCGCACCCCATTCGCCGATGCGCGCCACCGGCTGGCTCGACGGCTGGCGGCTGACCTTCGGGGGCGAGCACATGGGCTGGGAGGGCGCCCTCGCGACGATCGTCGAGGACCCGCTGTCGCAGGTCTTCGTCGCGCTGTACGACATCGCGCCCATGGACGAGGACTCCCTGGACCGCTGGGAGGGCGTGGGCCTCGACATATACCGCCGGCTACGGGTCCGCGTGCACACACTGGAGGGCGAGGAGTCGGCCTGGGCCTACGTCCTGAACGGCTACGAGGGCGGCCTTCCGTCGGCCCGCTACCTGGGCGAGGTCGCGGACGCGGCGGAGTCGGCCGGGGCGCCACACGATTACGTGATGGAGCTGCGCAAGCGGCCCTGCTGACCAGGCCCCGTACCTACACTCGAGTGCAGCGGACGCATGAACGGGAGAGCGCCATGACCGGCGGCACGCGCACCTACCAGGTCTTCTACACCGAGCAGGCCGCCACGGTCCGTGACCGCCTCGACGACCGGCAGCGGGCCGCGTTCGACAAGGGCATCGCCGTGCTGGCCCGCGACCCCTTCCTCCCCGCGTCCCGCGCCATAAGCTCCACGGGTGACGACCGCACGGTCCGGCTCACCCAGAACATCCTGGTCGAGTACACGATCAGCCTGGGCCGCCTGCTGGTCTTCATCGTCGAGGTCTTCAACGACAAGGACGTCGTCATCGCGGACGAGGACTGACCGGCCCTGCCACCGGGTCTCCCGGCCCCCGAGCTCCCCCGGCCCTCTCTTCGTGGGAAACGACAAGACAACGATCGCATTCCCGTGACCTCCGTCATCTACGCGCGTAGGCCGGAACCGGCTACCCTCTTGCGCGTGAACGCATCTCTTCTTCCGGACGACATCCAGGGCGACCCCTACGCCGCCGCCGACACCGCCGCCGCGCGCCTGCGGGAGCTCACCGGTGCCGAGACCCACGACGTCGCCCTCGTGATGGGCTCCGGCTGGGCGCCGGCCGTCGATGCCCTCGGTGAGGCCGAGGCCGAGTTCCCCGTCACCGAGCTGCCCGGCTTCCCGCCGCCGGCCGTCGAGGGACACGGCGGCAAGATCCGCTCGTACAAGCTCGGCGACAAGCGCGCCCTGGTCTTCCTGGGCCGCACGCACTACTACGAGGGCCGCGGCGTGGCCGCCGTCGCGCACGGCGTCCGCACCGCCGTCGCCGCCGGCGCCAAGACGATCGTCCTCACCAACGGGTGCGGCGGTCTGCGCGAGACCATGCGTCCCGGCCAGCCGGTCCTGATCAGCGACCACATCAACCTGACTGCGACCTCCCCGATCGTCGGCGCCAACTTCGTCGACCTGACCGACCTGTACTCGCAGCGCCTGCGCACCCTGTGCAAGGAGATCGACCCCTCCCTCGAAGAGGGCGTCTACGCGCAGTTCACCGGCCCGCACTACGAGACGCCGGCGGAGATCCGCATGGCCCGCACCATCGGCGCGGACCTGGTGGGCATGTCCACGGTTCTCGAGGCGATCGCCGCACGCGAGGCGGGCGCCGAGGTCCTCGGCATCTCCCTGGTCACGAACCTTGCCGCCGGTATGACGGGCGAGCCGCTGAACCACGAGGAGGTCCTCCAGGCGGGCCGCGACAGCGCCGCGCGCATGGGGACCCTGCTCGCCCAGGTGCTGAACCGCCTGTAGGACACCACCGGCACCCCGGCACCTACGGTCGTCCCCGGGCCCGCCCACCGGGGCCCGAGCGGGAAGAGGATGCGGCACACCACCCCCGCCCGGTCGCTCGCCCCCCGAGGGCGAACGACCGGGCGGGGGTACCCGTCCTCACCGGCGGGTGCCCCGCGGGCCCTCGGGCGTTTCCGACGGGTCCCCGCGGGCGATGCCACCCATGCCCCCACTGACACACAACGAGAGGTTGACCCGACGTGCAGGACGAACTCATCGCACGGGCCCAGGCGTGGCTGGCCGAGGACCCCGACGCGGAGACCCGTGAGGAGCTCGCCAAGCTCATCGACGCCGGGGACCACGCCGAGCTCGCCGCACGTTTCGGCGGCACCCTCCAGTTCGGCACCGCCGGACTCCGCGGCGAACTGGGCGCCGGCCCCATGCGCATGAACCGCTCGGTGGTCATCCGCGCCGCCGCCGGTCTCGCCGCGGACCTCAAGTCCAAGGGCCAGGGCGACGGCCTCGTGGTCATCGGCTACGACGCCCGCCACAAGTCCGCCGACTTCGCCCGGGACACCGCGGCCGTCATGACGGGCGCGGGTCTGCGCGCGGCCGTCCTGCCCCGCCCGCTGCCCACCCCCGTGCTCGCCTTCGCCATCCGGCACCTCGGCGCGGTCGCCGGCGTGGAGGTCACCGCCAGCCACAACCCGCCCCGCGACAACGGCTACAAGGTCTACCTCGGCGACGGCTCCCAGATCGTGCCCCCCGCCGACGCCGAGATCGCGGCCGAGATCGACGCGGTCACCACCCTCACCGCCGTCCCGCGCCCCGAGTCCGGCTGGGAGGTGCTGGACGACAGCGTCCTCGACGCCTATCTGGCCCGTACGGACGCCGTCCTGTCCGACGGCTCCCCGCGCACCGCCCGCACGGTCTACACGGCGATGCACGGCGTGGGCAAGGACGTCCTCCTCGCCGCGTTCGCCCGGGCCGGTTTCCCCGCTCCGGTGCTGGTCGCCGAGCAGGCGGAACCCGACCCGGACTTCCCGACCGTCGCCTTCCCCAACCCGGAAGAGCCGGGCGCCATGGACCTCGCCTTCGCGCAGGCCCGCGCGACGGATCCCGACCTCGTGATCGCCAACGACCCCGACGCCGACCGCTGCGCCGTCGCCGTCAAGGACGGCGCCGACTGGCGCATGCTGCGCGGCGACGAGGTGGGCGCCCTGCTCGCCACGCACCTGGTCCACCGCGGGGTCAGCGGCACGTTCGCCGAGTCGATCGTCTCCTCGTCCCTCCTCGGCCGTATCGCCGAGAAGGCGGGCCTGCCCTACGAGGAGACCCTCACCGGCTTCAAGTGGATCGCCCGCGTGGACGGTCTGCGCTACGGCTACGAGGAGGCGCTCGGCTACTGCGTCGACCCGGACGGCGTACGGGACAAGGACGGGATCACCGCCGCCCTGCTGATCACCGAGCTCGCCTCACAGCTGAAGTCGGAGGGCCGTACCCTCCTCGACCTCCTGGACGACCTCGCCGTCGAGCACGGCCTGCACGCCACGGACCAGCTCTCGGTCCGCGTCGAGGACCTGTCGGTCATCGCGAACGCGATGCGGCGCCTGCGCGAGGAGCCCCCGACCCGTCTCGCGGGCCTTCCCGTCACCCGCTCGGAGGACCTCACCAAGGGCACGGACAAGCTCCCGCCCACCGACGGTCTGCGCTACACACTCGACGGCGCCCGCGTCGTCGTCCGCCCCAGCGGCACCGAGCCCAAACTGAAGTGCTACCTGGAGGTCGTGGTCCCGGTCGGCTCGCACGCCGACCTGCCCGGCGCGCGCGCCCAGGCGGCCGAGCGCCTCGCGGCGATCAAGCGGGACCTGTCGGAGGCGGCCGGCATCTGACCCACGGGGAGCCCGTCGGCTTGGCCTACTCCGACGCGTACATGACCCCCGTCTGGACGAGTGCTCCCTGAATTCACCGGGATCTGGGGTGTCGCATGCTTCCCGGTTGTCCGTTCCGAGCACTCGGGGGCGCATGGTGGAAACGCAGTGCGGATGTGCTCCTCGCCCCCCTTGGGCACCTCCGTACCGGCGTCCCGCGCCCCCCTTCAGGGATGCCATGCCCGGCCGGTCACGCGGCCCAGAACCGCCTGAGGTCACTGAGCCCGTGCCCGGCCTTTCCGCATGCCCTGCGCGGCTCAAACCGCCGGGGTGGGCGTGGCCGCGACGGTGCCCGTCTCGGCGGGGGCCGGCGCGGTGCTGCGCCCCGAAAAGGACGGCGCGGGTCGCCCACGTGGGGCGGCCCGGCGCCGAACAGAAAGGTACGGGCCACCGACAGCCGTGACCTCGGCCGGCGAACCCCGTTGCCGCGGGCGAGCCGGGCGCGGGGGCGGACGCCGGCCGCCGTGCTCAGCCGATCGCCAGCAGGATCGCCAGCAGTACCGCCCCCGCCACCGCCGGGGCGATCACCTCGTAGGCCCAGCGGACGGCCGGCTCGCCCTGGGCGCGTTCGGAGTTCTGGTGGGCCTCGGCGAGCTCGCGCAGATCGTCCATGACCTTGTCGGGCTGAGCGCGCGGGGGCTCGCTCGGGACGGCCGACGGCTGCTGCGAGAAGAGGCGCCCCCGGCCGCTCGGCGGCGCGGTCGCCCGGGTCTGCTGCCGGGCCGCCTTCTTGCGCCCCCGCAGGGACACGGGCACCGCCCAGAGCTGGTACTTGGCCCCGGCGTCGGTGACGGCCTCGTTGGAGTAGCCGGAGCGGAGCGCCGCGACCGCGCCCCAGGGGAGCACGATGACGCGGAAGGGGTTGCGGATGCGCAGCCGCTCGTCGTTCGCGTAGACGGCCGGGCGCATGGTGAAGGCGACGACCAGCGGGATCAGCAGGAGCATGGCAGCAAGCGCCAGCCAGGGGGTGTGGCCGTGACCCTTGACCACCGCGTCGATGCCGAGCCAGAGGATGATGGCGAGCAGCAGCACGCCGGCCGCGATACCACCGGAGGACCGGTGGACCTGGTCCTGGAACTCGGAGGCCGAGGGGTCCGGCGTGGGTGGCCGGCCGTCAGGGGTCGTCATGGCCCCGATTGTGCCCGACGCCCGTGCGGAAGCTCGTACCCAGGTGCCGGACCCGGGTGCCGAAAGCAACCCCGACCGCCCGGGGGGTGTACAGCCGCTACGCGCGTAGATATGCTCATCTGGTGACCATGCCCACCCATGCCCCAGCACACTCGCTCTCAGACGTCACCGCGTCCGACAGCACGCTGCGCCGCTTCCTCCACGGGCTGCCCGGCGTCGACGCGGTCGGCCTGGAGGCGCGCGCCGCCTCGCTCGGCACCCGTTCCATCAAGACCACCGCGAAGGCGTACGCCATCGACCTCGCCATCTCGATGGTCGACCTGACGACGCTGGAAGGCGCGGACACCCCGGGCAAGGTCCGGGCGCTCGGCGCCAAGGCGGTCCACCCCGACCCCACGGACCGTACGACCCCCACGACCGCCGCCGTCTGCGTCTACCCCGACATGGTGGCCGTGGCCAAGGAGGCCGTCGCGGGCTCCGGTGTCAAGGTCGCGTCCGTCGCCACCGCCTTCCCGGCGGGCCGTGTCGCGCTGGACGTGAAGCTGGCCGACGTGCGTGAGGCCGTGGCCGCGGGCGCCGACGAGATCGACATGGTCATCGACCGCGGGGCGTTCCTCGCGGGCAGGTACCTGAAGGTGTACGACGAGATCGTCGCCGTGAAGGAGGCCTGCGGGACGAGCGCCCGGCTGAAGGTGATCTTCGAGACGGGCGAGCTGTCCACGTACGACAACATCCGGCGGGCCAGCTGGCTCGGCATGCTGGCGGGCGCGGACTTCATCAAGACCTCGACCGGCAAGGTCGCCGTCAACGCGACCCCGGCCAACACCCTCCTCATGCTGGAGGCCGTCCGCGACTTCCGCGCCCAGACCGGCGTCCATGTCGGCGTGAAGCCCGCCGGCGGCATCCGTACCAGCAAGGACGCCATCAAGTTCCTGGTCCTCGTCAACGAGACGGCCGGCCCGGACTGGCTGGACAACCACTGGTTCCGCTTCGGCGCCTCCTCGCTCCTGAACGATCTGCTGATGCAGCGTCAGAAGCTGGCCACCGGCCGCTACTCCGGCCCCGACTACGTGACGGTGGACTGAGACCCTCATGGAAAACGTGTCATCCGCATTCGAGTACGCCCCGGCACCCGAGTCCCGCTCGGTCGTCGACATCGCGCCCTCCTACGGCCTGTTCATCGACGGTGAGTTCACCGAGGCGGCCGACGGCAAGGTCTTCAAGACCATCAGCCCGTCCTCCGAGGAGGTCCTCTCCGAGGTCGCCCAGGCAGGCGAGGCCGACGTCGACCGCGCGGTCAAGGCCGCCCGCAAGGCCTTCGAGAAGTGGTCGGCGCTGCCCGGCTCCGAGCGCGCCAAGTACCTGTTCCGCATCGCCCGCGTCATCCAGGAGCGCAGCCGCGAGCTGGCCGTCCTGGAGACTCTGGACAACGGCAAGCCGATCAAGGAGACCCGCGACGCCGACCTCCCCCTGGTCGCCGCGCACTTCTTCTACTACGCCGGCTGGGCCGACAAACTGGAGCACGCGGGCTTCGGCCGCAACCCGCGGCCGCTGGGCGTCGCGGGCCAGGTCATCCCCTGGAACTTCCCGCTGCTGATGCTGGCGTGGAAGATCGCCCCGGCGCTCGCGACCGGCAACACGGTCGTCCTGAAGCCCGCCGAGACCACCCCCCTGTCCGCCCTGTTCTTCGCGGACATCTGCCGCCAGGCGGGCCTGCCCAAGGGCGTCGTCAACATCCTTCCCGGCTACGGCGACACGGGCGCTGCGCTCGTCGCCCACCCGGACGTGAACAAGGTCGCCTTCACCGGCTCCACGGCCGTCGGCAAGCAGATCGCACGCACGGTCGCGGGCACGAAGAAGAAGGTCACCCTCGAACTGGGCGGCAAGGGCGCCAACATCGTCTTCGACGACGCCCCGATCGACCAGGCCGTCGAGGGCATCGTGAGCGGCATCTTCTTCAACCAGGGCCAGGTCTGCTGCGCGGGCTCCCGCCTCCTGGTCCAGGAGTCGATCCAGGACGAGCTGCTGGACTCCCTCAAGCGGCGGCTGTCGACGCTCCGCCTCGGCGACCCGCTCGACAAGAACACCGACATCGGCGCGATCAACTCCGCCGAGCAGCTGGCCCGGATCACCGCGCTCGCCGAGCAGGGCGAGGCGGAGGGCGCCGAGCGCTGGTCCCCGGCCTGCGAACTCCCCTCCTCCGGGTACTGGTTCGCGCCGACGCTCTTCACCAACGTCACCCAGGCGCACACCATCGCCCGTGACGAGATCTTCGGCCCGGTGCTCTCGGTCCTCAGCTTCCGCACCCCGGACGAGGCCGTCGCCAAGGCGAACAACACCCAGTACGGCCTGTCCGCCGGTATCTGGACGGAGAAGGGCTCCAGGATCCTGGCCGTCGCGAACAAGCTGCGCGCGGGTGTCGTCTGGTCCAACACGTTCAACAAGTTCGACCCGACCTCGCCGTTCGGCGGTTACAAGGAGTCGGGCTTCGGCCGCGAGGGCGGCCGCCACGGCCTGGAGGCGTACCTCGATGTCTGAGAAGACCGAGAAGACCGAGCAGCGGCTGTCGGTCTTCAAGACCTACAAGCTGTACGTCGGCGGGAAGTTCCCGCGTTCCGAGAGCGGCCGGGTGTACGAGGTGACGGACTCCAAGGGCAACTGGCTGGCGAACGCCCCGCAGTCGTCCCGCAAGGACGCCCGTGACGCCGTGGTCGCCGCGCGCAAGGCGTTCGGCGGCTGGTCGGGCGCGACGGCGTACAACCGCGGCCAGATCCTCTACCGCATCGCCGAGATGCTGGAGGGACGGCGCGAGCAGTTCGTACGCGAAGTGGCCGACGCGGAGGGCCTGTCGAAGGCGAAGGCGGCGGCGGTCGTCGACGCGGCGATCGACCGCTGGGTCTGGTACGCGGGCTGGACCGACAAGATCGCCCAGGTGGTCGGCGGCGGCAACCCGGTCGCGGGCCCGTTCTTCAACCTGTCCAGCCCCGAACCGACGGGTGTGGTCGCGGTCCTCGCGCCGCAGGATTCGTCCTTCCTGGGCCTGATCTCGGTGGTCGCCCCGGTGATCGCGACCGGCAACACCGCCGTCGTGATCGCGAGCGAGAAGTCCCCGCTCCCGGCGCTCTCGCTCGGCGAGGTGCTGGCCACCTCCGATCTGCCCGGCGGGGTCGTCAACGTCCTCTCCGGCCGTACGGCGGAGATCGCGGCGCCGCTCGCCGCGCACCAGGACGTCAACGCGATCGACCTCGCGGGTGCCGACGAGGACCTGGCGAAGGAGCTGGAGATCGCGGCTGCGGACAACCTGAAGCGTGTTCTTCGTCCACAGGCTGTGGATTACTTCGAGACTCCGGGCATCGAGCGCCTGACGGCCTTCCTGGAGACGAAGACGGTCTGGCACCCGACGGGTTCGCTGGGCGCGTCCGGCTCGTCGTACTGACGCCGGCCCGAAGAGCGAGCAGCGCCTCGACAGCGGAGCCGCGCTTCCCCGCCGTCTCGGGGAAGCGCGGCTCCGCGTCGTCCGGCCGTCCTCGAAGGAGGCTCAGCGCACCGCGTGGAGCACCTGTCCGACGACCGGCACGCTGCCGAGCGACTGCGCCTCGGCCACCGGACGGGTCAGGCCCTGCGAGGCCAGCGGCTTGAAGTCGGCGACCTGCGTGGTGAGGCCGTTGTCCAGCGGATCCACACCCGTGCCCGCCAGCGGGTTGGGCTTGAGGTTCGCGAGCGGCCCGGAGACCTGACCCACGACCCCGGTCAGCTCCGGCAGCGCCTGCCGGCCTGCCTGGTCGAGCGACACGGGCCGGGTGCGCATCACATCGAGAACCGGGGCGCTCTCCGCCGACGCCGCTGCCGCGCCCGCCCCCAGCGCGGCACCCGCGGTCGCGATGAGGACGAGAGCGCGCCGAGCGGTCGGGTTCTTGGGGGAGGCGTGTCGTGCCATGGCTGCTGCCACCTTTTCACTGCGTAGAGTAATGCTGTCGACACGCAGGGTAGTTGAGGTGTGATGTGCGCTCCAAGGTCGACCCGCGGGGTCGGCACGGTGTACGGAATGCGTCAGACTGGTGTCTCGTGAGTCTCCATCCTCCGGCCCCCGCCCGCGTCGTGCTGCTGTGCGGCCCCTCCGGCTCCGGCAAGTCCCTTGTCGCCGAACTGTCCGGGCTGCCCGTCCTGCGCCTCGACGACTTCTACAAGGAAGGCGACGACCCGACGCTGCCCCTGGTGAAGGGGAGTTCGGACATCGACTGGGACCATCCGCAGTCGTGGGACGAGGACGTCGCGGTCGCGGCCATCGCCGAACTGTGCGCCACGGGCCGTACGAGGGTGCCCGTGTACGACATCGCGCTGAGCGCCCGTACGGGCGAGGAGGCGCTGGAGATCGACCGTACGCCGGTGTTCATCGCGGAGGGCATCTTCGCCGCCGAGGTCGTGGAGCGCTGCCGTGAACTGGGCCTGCTCGCCGACGCGCTGTGCCTGACCCGCGGGCCCCTCACCACGTTCCGCCGCCGTTTCCTGCGCGATCTCAAGGAGGGCCGCAAGTCGGTCCCGTTCCTGCTGCGCCGTGGCTGGCGGCTGATGCGCGCGGAGCGGTCGATCGTCGCCCGCCAGACGGCTCTCGGCGCGTATGCCTGCGACCGGGACGAGGCGCTGAGCCGGCTCGCCGCGGCGGCGGCGGGCCGCCGGACCCCGGCCAAGGCAGCGGCGGCCTAGCCGTCCTGCGACAGGCGCCACCCGCACCACGAGAAGCGGGACCGGACGGACCCCCCGGCCCTCCGGTCCCGCTCCCTTGTGCTCCCCCGTGCTCTTGCGGTTCCCCCCCAGGTACCGCTCCCCCGTTGCTCCCCCGCGACGACACTCCCCCGTGTCACGCGGCGGACTTCCCCCGTGTCCCCCCGCCCCTCAGGCGACAAGCTCCCCGAAGGACTCCTCCAGGTCCCGGCCGAAGCTCAGGACCTCGTCGTCGCGCAGCCGGCGGAGCGACCGCCAGATGCTGGACTTCACCGTGCCGACGCTGATGTCGAGGATCTCCGCGATCTCCGGGTCCGTGCGGCCCTCGTAGTAGCGCAGGACCAGCATGGTGCGCTGGAGTTCCGGCAGCCGGGCGAGCGCCTGCCACAGGACGGCGCGCAGCTCGGTGCCGCGCATCGCGTCCGTGTCGCCGGCGGTCTCCGGCAGCTCCTCGGTCGGGTACTCGTTCAGCTTGCGGCGGCGCCACGCGCTGATGTGCAGATTGGTCATCGTCCGCCGCAGATAGCCCCCCACGGCGGCCTTGTCACTGATCCGGTCCCACGCCCGGTACGTCGAGAACAGCGCGCTCTGCAGCAGGTCCTCGGCCTCGAAGCGGTCTCCGGTCAGGTGGTAGGCGGTGGCGTACAGGGAGGCGCGGCGCTCCTCGACGTAGGCGGTGAACTCCGCCTCCGTCACGGAGCGACGCTCCCCCGATGCCTCCCCGTACGCAGCTCCCCCGTGCGCTTCCCCCGTGTGCGCGTCAACCACCGTCATATACGCGGTGTGCTGACGTCCGGCGCCGCGAGCGCACCCCCGCCCGCTCACGACACCGGACTTCTCGGTGTGCCGGGTCACGTCGTGGAGACGCGTGACAACTGCGCCCGTGCTGGTGCTGTGCAGCGTGTTCATCCCGCGCCCCCCGTCGTGGAGTCCCGTACTTCCGTGCGGCCTTGCTTGTGTCGAAAAGCTTGCCCGGGCCACTTCATGGCCGTGTCCGCCGACTGTCACAGACCTGTCACAGGGCCCCTCCCCAGCCGTGGCACAGCGTCGTCACAGAGAAGAGTCGTACGGCTACGCACGCGCACCGCCGCCGCGCGTCCCGGGCACGCGGGGACAGCGGGGGCGCTCCAGCAGTCGAAAGACAGCCGCGGCATGGGCCAGAATGGCCCCCGTGCCTTCCCTGTTGCTGATCGAGGACGACGACGCCATCCGAACGGCCCTGGAGCTCTCACTGACGCGCCAGGGACACCGTGTGGCCACCGCTGCCACCGGAGAGGACGGCCTGAAGCTGCTGCGTGAGCAGCGGCCGGATCTGATCGTGCTGGACGTCATGCTGCCCGGCATCGACGGTTTCGAGGTGTGCCGGCGCATCCGGCGCACCGACCAGCTGCCGATCATCCTGCTCACCGCGCGCAGCGACGACATCGACGTCGTGGTCGGGCTGGAGTCCGGCGCCGACGACTATGTCGTCAAGCCGGTGCAGGGCCGGGTCCTCGACGCCCGGATCCGGGCGGTGCTGCGGCGCGGCGAGCGGGAGTCCAGCGACTCGGCGACCTTCGGCAACGTCGTCATCGACCGGTCGGCGATGACGGTCACCAAGAACGGCGAGGATCTTCAACTCACCCCGACCGAGCTGCGGTTGCTGCTGGAGCTGAGCCGGCGGCCGGGCCAGGCCCTGTCCCGGCAGCAGTTGCTGCGTCTGGTGTGGGAGCACGACTACCTGGGCGACTCGCGGCTCGTCGACGCGTGTGTCCAGCGGCTGCGTGCCAAGGTCGAGGACGTGCCGTCGTCCCCCACGCTGATCCGTACGGTCCGCGGTGTCGGCTACCGGCTGGACGCCCCTCAGTGACCGATCCGCACAGGGGACTCCGCGGCTGGGCCGCGGCACGCAGGGCCGTACAGTCACGCCTGCGCTTCACCAGCCTCCGACTGCGCCTGGTCGTGGTCTTCGGTCTCGTCGCGCTGACCGCCGCGGTGTCGGCCTCCGCCATCGCGTACTGGCTCAACCGCGAGGCCGTGCTCACCCGCACCCAGGACGCGGTGCTGCGCGACTTCCAGCAGGAGATGCAGAACCGGGCGAGTTCGCTGCCGGTGCACCCCACCCGGGACCAGTTGCAGCACACCGCCGGGCAGATGGCGAACAGCAGCCAGCGCTTCAGCGTGCTGCTGATCGCCCAGGACGAGCACGGCAGGACCGTGACCGGCAACTCCGACCTGGACACCTTCACGCTTCAGGACGTGCCCGCCTCGCTGCGCAAGGCCGTCGACAAGCAGCAGAAGTCGTCGGGCGGCAAGGACACCTACCACCTGTACTGGCAGCGGGTCATCGAGGACGACAAGCCGTATCTGGTGGGCGGTGCCAAGGTCATAGGCGGCGGCCCGACCGGCTACATGCTCAAGTCCCTGGAGCCGGAGGCGAAGGACCTCAACTCGCTGGCCTGGTCGCTCGGTATCGCCACCGGTCTGGCGCTGATCGGCTCGGCGCTGCTCGCGCAGGCCGCCGCCACGACCGTGCTGAAGCCCGTGCACCGCCTCGGCATCGCGGCCCGGCGGCTGGGCGAGGGCAAGCTGGACACCCGGCTGCGGGTGTCGGGGACCGACGAACTGGCCGAGCTGTCCCGGACGTTCAACCGTGCCGCCGAGTCCCTGGAGAAGACGGTCGCGGACATGAGCGCCCGTGAGGAGGCGTCCCGGCGCTTCGTCGCCGACATGTCGCACGAGCTGCGTACGCCGCTCACCGCGATCACGGCCGTCACCGAGGTCCTGGAGGAGGAGCTGGACGCGGAGTCGGGCGGTATCGATCCCATGATCGAGCCGGCCGTGCGGCTGGTGGTCAGCGAGACCCGGCGGCTGAACGACCTCGTCGAGAACCTCATGGAGGTCACCCGGTTCGACGCCGGAACGGCCCGGCTGGTCCTGGACTACGTGGACATCGCCGACCAGATCACCGCGTGCATCGACGCCCGCGCCTGGCTGGACGCCGTCGACCTGGACGCCGAACGCGGCATCATGTCCCGCCTCGACCCGCGCCGGCTCGACGTGATCCTGGCCAATCTGATCGGCAACGCGCTCAAGCACGGCGGATCGCCGGTCCGGGTGTCGGTGCGCGAGGAGGGCGAGGAACTGGTCATCAGCGTGCGGGACCACGGTCCGGGCATCCCGGAGGACGTCCTGCCGCACGTCTTCGACCGCTTCTACAAGGCGAGCGCCTCGCGGCCGCGCTCCGAGGGCAGCGGTCTCGGCCTGTCCATCGCGATGGAGAACGCGCACATCCACGGCGGGGAGATCACCGCAGCCAACTCCCCCGAGGGCGGGGCCGTGTTCACGCTGCGGCTGCCGCGTGACGCGTCGCCGCTGGTCGAGGAGGAGCTGCGGAACGGCAACGGCACCAAGGGGAACGCCCGATGAGCATACGAGGCGGACGTCCCTGGCTCGCCACCGCGCTGATGGCCACGCTGCTGTCCGGCTGCGGCATCCGCGCCACCCAGGTGCCGACGGACTTCGGTCCCGCACCGTCCCGGATGCCCTGCGCACTGTCCGGCACGGACGCGTCGGCGCAGGCGGGCCGCGGCATTCCGGTCCAGGTGTTCCTGCTGTGCGCAGCGCAGCTGGTGACCGTGGACCGTTTCGTACGCATCCCGGACGGCACCGTGGAGGCGGAGCGCCGGGTGCTGGTCGCACAGGGGCTGCTCGACCAGCTCGCCGTGCAGCCGTCGCCCGCGGAGAAGCAGGCTGGGTACACGACGGACGTGACCGACGGGATCAAGGTCAGCGGTCCGCGCGGCAAGGACCCGTCGGACACGTTCCGGCTGAGCACCCGCCCCGAGAGCCTCACCTCGTACGCCCTCGGCCAGATCGTCTGTACGTTCGCCGACTCGGAGGCGACCACCGCCGACGACGGCAGTGTCATGCTCGGCGGCCCGGACGCCCAGCCGCTGCGCCGCTACCAGTGCACGGCCGACGTGCGCTCCCGTCCCGGCGCCGTGGCACCGCCGTCGACGGGGGTCTCCGACGGGTGAGCCTCGAGGGCGCCGACGCCGCCGGTGCCCCCGAGGCTGACGGCAAAAATGCGTCAGGGGAACCGATACCGTACGGCGTGGCGTCTAGGGGGGCGTGCAGCGTCAAGGCTCAGACGGCGGCAGTGCCGTGTTCCGCATCCGTGTGGCTGGGGGTGTTCTCCTCGCCGCGCATCTGGCCCTTGTCGCCTGGCTCACGCTGCGCCCGCTGGACGTGCCCTGGGTGAGTCCCGCCAATCTGCATCCGCTGGCCGGCATCAGAGCCGATCTGGCGCTGGGGTGGCCGGAGGCCGCCCGCCGGATCGGCAGGGGGCTCGCACTGCTCGCGCCCCTCGGGGTGCTGCTGCCGATGACCGGCGGCCGTCTTGCCGGCTCCCCGTTCGCCTCGATGGTGCGTACGGTCGCCACCGGCACCCTGATCTCGCTGGGCATCGAACTGGCGCAGACGGGCGTGCCCGGTCAGGTCGCCGACATCGACTCGATCCTGCTGAACACCGTCGGGGTGGCGCTGGCCCATGTGCTGGTCGTGCCCGCGGCCCGGGCCCGGCTCCGCCGCCGGGCCGAGTCACGGCGGCGGGCCGCCCACCCTCGGGAGGAGCCGGCTCAGGGGCGGACCCCGACGATTCCCAGGGTCGGGATGGCTCCCTAGAGTGAGGCTTCTCCCGCTTCGTCCCCGTAGCGTGGAACACGTCGGAACAACGTCGAAGTCCTCGGACGAGTCGAGGACTCCACCTCCGACCGGACATCCTGGCAGCCGCCGGGATCCGCTTCCCGCCACGGTTCGCGAAGGAGCCACCATGACCGCCATTTCCCGCCCCACCCACGGACGGATGATCGGCGGAGTGTGCGCAGCGCTGGCACGGCGCTTCGGCACCTCCGCGACCACGATGCGGGTGATCTTCCTGCTGTCGTGTCTGCTTCCCGGCCCGCAGTTCCTGCTCTACATAGCCCTGTGGATCCTGTTCCCGTCGGAGGACAAGGCGGGCGCCCACACGGCCTGGTGACGGGAGGCGGTCCGGTCCGCCGGACGCGCCGACGCCGATGGGCGGCACCCGGTCGGGGGCCGCCCATCGGCGTCACGGGGCGCGGTCGTGTCAGGCCAGCGGGATGCCGTTCAGCGGCAGGCCCTGCACGGGCAGCGGCTTGACGGGCAGTCCGCCGAGCAGTCCACCGACCGGCACGACCGGTCCCCCGGACGCGGCCCGCTGCACGGCGGGCACCGCGGTGCCGAGGGCGCGCTGCCCCTGGCCGAGCACCTCACCGGCGCCGGGCACCACCCCGGTGACGTGGTCCAGCGGCAGCGCCTGGGTCGCGGTGTCCGGCCCGGCGATGTCCGGCCCGGCCGGGGCCGCGCTCGCGACGCCCGCGCCCGCGGCGGCGAAGGCGGCACCGAGAGCGGCGACCCCGAGGGTTTTGGCAGCAGACTGCTTCATGATGAATGCGTCCTTGGATCCGTTGACGGGGATATGAGCGGTCCCGAAACCGTAAGCAGGTGAAAGCGGGCTCCGCAAACGCCCCTTGAACGGACGGATCCCTGCCGTCGGCCGCCGGAAATCGAGCCTCGTCAGCCCTCGTTGACCGGGGAAGCGCTGGTGGAGGCGGTCCGCCGGAACAGCCATTCGGACTTCAACTCGGCATACCCCGGCTTGATGACGTCATCGATCATCGCCGGCCGTTCGTCGAAAGGAATGAATGCCGACTCCATAGCATTGACGGAGAACCACTGGAGATCGTCGAGCGTACAACCGAGAGCCTCGACCAGGCGGGGGTCGCTTCCCCGACGCCACGCCCTCCTGATCCACGGTCAGCTGACGCAGACCCGGCATCGTCCACGGACGAGCGAGTCGTCGCACTCCATACCCGGTGCCGCCGTCGTTGCCACTGCCGCCGTTCACCGCGAGCGGGCACCCACCCGGCATGCGCTGCTGCATCTCCGCTCCCCGCATGGCCCTGTCGGCCCTGCCCACCCCCTGTGAAGTCGCACGATCCGGTGCCCTCCTCGCCCCCGCCCTGCTGCGAGCCGCTGCCGACGCCATGCACGGCCCGACGCGCGGAAGCCTGCCCCACCGCCCCGGCGCCTTGGCAGCCGTCAATCTGGAACTGGTCACCCTGACCGAAGACCGCGCGATCATCACCTGGTACACCGGAGTGCCCGGCACCGACGACGGACCGGGCCACATGGTTCCCGCGGCCACGGAGGGGGAGGTCGTCTACGGCACTCACCCCGCCCGGCTGAACCGCAGCGCGGCCGAGGACCGCCCCACCGCGCACCACCACGTCGAACTCACGGGGCTGGAGCCCGGGCAGACGTATTTCTACCAGGCCCGTTCGCAAGGTGTGCCCGCGACGCCCACACCGCTGCACCTTGTCCGCGGCAACGCCGTCGGCACCAGTCGCCACGGGCTCGACTCGCCCGGCGGGCCGTACTCCTTCACCACACCGCAGCCTCCGCCGGGACGGCACCTGCTGTCGATCGCGCTCTGCAACGACCTCCACCTGGGAGAGACCACCGCAGGTCTGGTGGCAGGCGTACCCCTGCTGCGCGGGGTGGCGCAGCGGCGAGGAGGCGCGCCGTACCCGGAGATCATGAGCCGGAGTGTGGTCGAAGAAGCCCGTCGGCGCGGAGCGGACGTACTGCTGGTCGCGGGGGACATATCGGCCGGCGGCGCACCGTCGGATCTGGCTCGGGCCAGGCGGATTCTGGATGGTTTCGGCACCCACGGACAGGACTATTTCGTCGTACGCGGAAACCACGACAGAGCCGGGCACGGTGACTGTGGGGCGTGTGCGGGAGGTTGCGGGGACGGCTTTCGTGGCGCGTTCCTCGACGCCGTGGAGCCTTCGTATTTCACCCGGGACCTCGGCGGGCTGAGGATCACCGGGCTCGACACGTATGAGAAGGACGGCAACGGTGCCGGCGCGGGCGGGCTCGGCGCCGGACAGCTGTCGTGGTTCCGGGCCCTGTTGAGGGAACACAAGGAACAGCCGACCGTGGTGTTCGGTCACCATCCATTGGCCGTACCGGATTCCGTCTTCCCCGTGACGGGCGGGCAGCGCATCGAGCGTCGTCAGGCCCGTTCCATTCTCGATGCCTACGCAGGCGCACCGGGTGTCTTCCTCCACCACGCGGGCCACACCCACCGCAACAAGCACAGCGTCCTGCCGCAGGCGCCGCACGTCAGGATGCAGGAAGTCAGTGCGGTCAAGGAGTATCCCGGTGGCTTCTGCCTGCTGCGGATCCACTCCGGCGGGTTCGCCCTGAACCACTACAAGGCCGATAGCGCCCCGGCCCGCGAATGGAGCGAGCGCAGCCGCGGGGTGGCTGCGGGGCTGTGGCCGCATCATGCCCTGGGCCGCTCGGTCACCGACCGCAACAGCGTGAGCGCCCACGATCTGTCCGGCATCGCCCGCCCGACACGGCAGGAGGCGTCCCACGCTCCGCATCCGTAGGCACGCGCCCCCGCGAGGACGGGGTGGCCGCCGGAGGACGGGGCCCGTCAGCCCTCGTTGACCGGGGAAGCGCTGGTGGAGGCGGTCTGCCGGAACAGCCATTCGGACTTCAACTCGGCGTACCCCGGCTTGATGACGTCATTGATCATCGCCAGCCGTTCGTCGAAAGGAATGAATGCCGACTTCATGGCATTGACCGCGAACCACTGAAGATCGTCGAGCGTATAGCCGAAAGCCTCGACCAGGTGCTCGCATTCCCGGCTCATGCTGGTCCCCGACATCAGACGGTTGTCCGTGTTCACCGTGACACGGAAGTGCAGCCGTCGCAGCAGCCCGATGGGGTGGTCGGTGTAGGAGTCGGCGGCTCCGGTCTGAAGGTTGGAACTGGGGCACAGCTCCAGCGGGATGCGCTTGTCGCGTACGTACGAGGCGAGCCGCCCGAGCTGCACCGAGCCGTCCTCGAGGACCTCGATGTCGTCGATGATGCGCACCCCGTGCCCGAGCCGGTCGGCGCCGCACCACTGCAGCGCCTGCCAGATGGACGGCAGCCCGAAGGCCTCCCCGGCGTGGATGGTGAAGTGGTTGTTCTCCCGCTTCAGGTACTCGAAGGCGTCGAGGTGGCGGGTGGGCGGGTAGCCGGCCTCGGCGCCGGCGATGTCGAAGCCCACCACGCCCAGATCGCGGTAGCGGTTGGCCAGTTCGGCGATCTCCAGGGCGCGGGCCGCGTGGCGCATGGCGGTGAGCAGGGCGCCGACGCGGATGCGGTGGCCGTTCTCCTTCGCGCGCCGCTCGCCCTCCCGGAAGCCCTCGTTGACCGCCTCGACGACCTCCTCCAGGGTGAGCCCGCCCTCCAGGTGCTGCTCGGGGGCGTAGCGCACCTCGGCGTAGACGACCCCGTCCTCGGCGAGGTCCTCGGCGCACTCGGCGGCCACCCGCACCAGCGCGTCCCGGGTCTGCATCACGCCGACGGTGTGGGAGAAGGTCTCCAGGTAGCGCTCCAGGGACCCGGAGTCGGCGGCCTCGCGGAACCAGATGCCGAGCTTGTCCGGGTCCGTCTCGGGCAGGTGCGAGTAGCCTGCCCGGCGGGCGAGTTCGACGATCGTGCCGGGGCGCAGGCCCCCGTCGAGGTGATCGTGCAGCAGGACCTTGGGCGCCCGGCGGATCTGATCCCAGCTCGGGGTGTTCTGGTGCTGGCTCGTCATTTCCGCACCATACGCCCTACGCGCGTAGAGCATGCGGGAGCGCGAAGCGTCGATACGCAACGGTGACCCGCAGGACGGGTCGCGTACACCGTCGCTTCTGACACTGTTCTGTCATGGCACACCAAGCGACGCCGGTTCGCAGAGCCCGGCTGGGGAGGGCGCTCGGCCCGGAGCCGACGACCGTGAGCGGCGCGGTGCTGCTGCTCCCGGGCTGCGACGAGATCTCGGCCCGCAGGCCGTCCGCCCTGCTCGCGACCGCCTCCGTCCACACGTTGGGGCGCCGGCTGGCCCGGGCCGGGTACGGCGAGGGCCTGATCACGCATGTGGTGCACTACCGCTATCGGGGGTGGAACGGCAGCGAGGCACACACGGCGCAGGACGCCGCATGGGCCGCCGACGAGATCGTACGACGCCATGGGGATGTGCCGGTGTGCCTCGTCGGCGTGGGCATGGGCGGCCGGGCGGCGCTGCACGCGGCCGGGCACCCGGCGGTCGTCTCCGCGCTGGCGATGTCGCCCTGGCTGCCCGAGGAGGACATGGCCGCGTCGCCCGAACCGGTGAAGCAACTCGTGGGCCGACGCGTGCTGATCGTGCACGGCACGAACGACGAGCGCACGGACCCGGAGCTGTCCTTCCGGCTGGCGGCACGCTCGAAGAAGGCCAACCGTGACATCTGCCGCTTCGAAGTGCACACGGACGGGCACGGGTTGCGTCAGTACCGCTCCGAAGTGCACGCACTCGCGGCGGACTTCGTGATGGGCACGCTGTTCGGGCGGCACTTCTCCCGCCCGGTGGAGGACGCCCTCGCGGCTCCCCCGCCCATCGGGCTGCGGATGCCGCTCGCGGCCGGGTTCGGGCGGTCGTTGCGCAAGTGAGGGCGGCGGCCCCGCTCAGTCGGGCAGCAGCCGTCCCCTCCTGGACAGCAGGAACTTCTTGAAGGCCGCCACCGGTGGCGTGTCGACATGCCCCTCCAGCCATGCGACACCGATCTCCCGCACCGCCCGGGGCGCCGTGACCGTCAGCTCGACGACGCCGGGCCGCGGCACCGTCGGCGGCGGCAGCAGCGCGACGCCCAGTCCCGCCGCGACCAGCCCCCGCAGGGTCTCGGCCTCCTCGCCCTCGAAGGCGATCCGCGGCTTGAACCCGGCCTCGCGGCACACGTCGTCGGTTATGCGGCGCAGGCCGTAACCCGGTTCCAGGGTCACGAAGGTCTCGTCCGCGGCCTCGGCGAGACGGATGCGCCGACGGCCCGCGAGCCGGTGGTCGGCCGGCACGACGAGCCGCAGCTTCTGCTCGTCGAGACGGCGCGCGACCAGATCGGGTGCGTCGGGCACCGGCGAGGTCAGACACAGGTCCAGCTCCCCGGCGCGCAGCCTCTCCAGCATCGCCTCGCCGTAGTTCTGCACCAGGCTGAAACGCACCCGCGGATGGTCGGCGCGGAAGGCGTGGAGCAGACCGGGGACGGTCTCGGCGCCCATCGTGTGCAGAAAGCCGAAGGCGACCTTGCCGGTGGCCGGGTCGGCGTCCGCGCGCACCTCCTCGGCGGCCCGTTCGATCTCCGCGAGAGCGCGCTCGACGGACGCGAGGAAGGTCCGCCCGGCGGGGGTGAGGGCGACCGTGCGCCCGCGCCGGGCGAACAGTTCGACGCCCAGGTCCTTTTCGAGGCGTACGAGGGCGCGGGACAGGGTGGACTGGGGGACCTGCATCTCCTGCGCGGCCCGCGTCACATGCTCGGTCCGGGCGACACCCGCGAAGTGCGCCAGGCGCGGCGCAAGCAGCGCGACAATGTCTTCTGTGTCACTTGTGTCACTGGACGGTGACAGGCGTCCGGCTGACCTCTGCTGATGCACCATGGGATCGATTATCGCCTTTCTGTGCATTGGACGGATGAATCACGGCGTCCGTACGGTCGACACATGCCTGCCGCCGATACCGGGGCGTCCACCACCCTCGTGGGCGCCGACACCGTGACCGCCCCCACCGACACCTCCCGGCTGACCCCGGGCGGCGCCGGCTACCGCCGGATGAGCCTCGCCCTCTTCCTCGCCGGGGTCGCGACCTTCGCTCTCCTCTACTCCACGCAGGCCCTGCTGCCGCTCGTCTCGCGCGACTTCGGGGCGACGGCGAGCGCGGCGAGCTGGACGGTGTCGTGCGCCACCGGCGGACTGGCGCTGTTCGTCCTCCCCATGAGCGCGCTCTCCGAGCGGTTCGGACGGCGGACGCTGATGACGGCGTCGCTGGCGGTCGCGGCGGCGGTGGGGCTGCTGGTCCCGTTCGCCCCGTCGCTCGGCGTGCTCATCGCGCTGCGCGCGGTCCAGGGCGCGGCGCTGGCCGGACTGCCCGCGTCGGCGACCGCGTACCTCGCCGAGGAGGTCACCCCCAAGGCGCTGATCACGGCGATCGGCCTGTTCGTGGCCGGCAACAGCGTCGGCGGGATGAGCGGCCGGGTCATCACCGGCTGGGTCGCGCAGGAGTGGGGCTGGCGGGTCTCCGTCGGCACGATCGGGGTGATCGCGGTGGGGTGCGCGGTGGCCTTCCGGCTGCTGCTGCCGGAGCCGAAGCACTTCACGCCGGGGTCGCTGCGCCCGCGGGTGCTGGCCCGCACGGTCCGCGACCACCTGGCCAACCCGCTGCTGTGCCGGCTCTACGCGATCGGCGCGCTGTTCATGATGGTGTTCGGCGGTGTCTACACCGTGATCGGCTACCGCCTGACGGAGCAGCCGTTCGGGCTGCCGCAGGGCATCATCGGCTCGATCTTCCTGGTGTACCTGGTGGGCACGGTGTCGGCGTCGACGGCCGGCCGTCTGGTGAGCCGGCTGGGCCGCCGCGGGGCGCTCTATCTGGCGGCCGGCACCACGACGGCGGGCCTGCTGCTGTCCCTGACCTCCACCCTGCCGCTGGTCCTGCTGGGCCTGGTCCTGATCACGGCGGGCTTCTTCGCGGGGCACGCGGTGGCGTCGTCGGCGGTCAGCCACACGGCACAGCGGGGCCGCGCCCAGGCGTCGGCGCTGTATCAGTCGACGTACTACCTCGGCTCCAGCACGGGCAGCACCGTCGGTGCGATGGCGTTCCACTCGGCCGGCTGGTCCGGGACGGTGGGCATGGGCGTGCTGGCGGTCCTCGGCGTCGTGACGATCACGGTGTTCGGGTCCCGCGCGGCCCGCGCCGAACGGCGGCTCGCCACGGCCTGAGGCCGGGTCCGGCCCGGATGCGGGGCCGGGATCTTTCCGCATTCCCCCCTGGTCGGCGCCGGTTGTCAGCGGTCGCGTATAGCGTCCGCCGGTCAACTGGACCGAGCAGGGGGTTTGTTCATGGAGTTCCGGATCGACCGCAGGGACCTCGCCGAGGCCGTGGCGTGGGCGGGCCGCGTGCTGCCCGCGCGGACGCCGGTGCCGGTGCTGGGCGGGCTGCTGCTGGAGGCGACAGCGGGGCGGCTGACCGTGTCGGGGTTCGACTTCGAGACGGCCGCGCGCATCGAGACCGAGGCGGAGACGGCGGCGGACGGGCAGGTGCTCGTCCTGGGCCGCCGGCTGCTGGACATCTGCCGGGTGCTGCCGGAGGGTCCGGTGAGCTGCGGACTGGAGGGGACGCGGTTCACGGTCGAGGCGGGCGGTACACGCTTCGGGCTGTCGACGCTGCCGCGCGAGGAGTACCCGCCGCTGCCGGTGTCTCCCGAGCCGTACGGAAGCGTGGACGCCGCCGCCTTCGCGACCGCCGTGGGCCAGGTCGCCGTGGCCGCGGGCCGCGACGACACCCTTCCCGCGCTCACCGGTGTGCAACTGTGTCTGGACGGCGACACGATGACGCTGTCCTCGTCCGACCGGTACCGGTATGCCGTACGACGGCTGGGGTGGAAGCCGGAGGCCGGGGCGTCCGGCGGCACGGCGGAAGCGCTGCTGTCCGCCCGCCGGCTGCTCGACGTCGCGCGGTCGCTGGCCCGTACCGGGCGGGTGCGGATCGGTCTGGCCCCCTCGGGCGGGGGGCTGATCGGCTTCGAGGGCGGCGGCATGCGCACGGCGGTACGGCTGCTGGACGGCCGGCTGCCGGGCTACGGATCGCTGTTCGCCATGGCGGGTGCGGCGGTCGCCGAAGTGGAGTGCGCGGCGCTGACGGAAGCGGTGCGACGGGTCGCGGTGGTTGCGGAGGCGAACAGTCCGGTGCGGCTGGACTTCACGGCGGGCGGATCCGTGCTGCTGAGGGCCGGATACGGGGACGACGTCGCCGCGCAACAGCTGCCGGCCGGGCTGCACGGGGCCGCCGAGACGTCCGTGGCCTTCAACCCGGCGTATCTGCTGGACGCGCTGGCCTCCTTCGAGTCGCCGCGGGTGCGGATGGAGCTTTTGGGGCCGGGACAGCGCGCGCTGCTCACGGGGGTGACGGCCGGGCCCGCCGTCGCGGAGGGGGCGGAGGCGGACCACCGCCATCTGCTCATGTCCGTGAAGCAGCTGGTCTGAGCAGGGGCTTCGCGCGCTCCGGGGGCCGTTGTCAGTGGGCTGGGGTAGCTTCCGAAGGGCTGGGGCGCAAGGGTGCGCCCCGGGTGAGGCCACGTGGGGTGGGTGGACCATGAGTGACAGTACGGCGCCGGTTGACGAGCTCGACGACCTCGACGTCCGGCTGGAGAAGCACCGAACCGAGCTGACGGGGTACTGCTATCGCATGCTCGGCTCGTCCTTCGAGGCCGAGGACGCGGTGCAGGACACGATGGTCCGCGCCTGGCGCAGCTACGAGAAGTTCGAGGGCCGCTCCTCGCTCCGCTCCTGGCTGTACCGGATCGCGACGAACGTCTGCCTGGACATGCTGAGCGCGGGCAACCGGCGTGCCCGCCCGATGGACCTGACCGAGTCCACGCCCCTCGCCCAGGCCGCCCTCTCCCCGCGCCCGGACAGCACGTGGCTGGAGCCGATGCCCGACGCGCGCGTCCTGCCGACGACCGGCGACCCGGCGGAGGCGGCGGTCGCCAAGGAGTCGGTCCGGCTGGCCCTCATGGCGGCTCTTCAGCAACTGCCCGCCAAGCAGCGCGCGGTGCTCATCCTGCGCGAGGTGCTGGCCTGGCGGGCGAGCGAGGTGGCCGAGCTGCTCGACACCTCGGTCGCCTCGGTCAACAGCGCGCTGCAGCGGGCGCGGGCGACGCTGGCGGAGCGGGCGGGCGAGGGCGCGGACGCCGCCGTCTCGGACCCCCTGGACGCGGAGCAGCAGCAGCTTCTGGAGCGCTATGTGGCGGCCTTCGAGGGGTATGACATGGCGGCGCTGACGGCCCTGCTGCACGAGGACGCGGTGATGACGATGCCGCCGTTCGACCTGTGGCTGCGCGGCACGCGGGACATCACCGGTTTCATGACCACGCTCGGCTCCGCCTGCGCGGGCTCCCGCCTGGTGCCGGTCGCGGTCAACGGGCTGCCGGGCTTCGCCCAGTACAAGCCGGACCCGGACACGGGCGCCTTCACGGCCTGGGCGGTCCAGGTCCTGGAGATATCACAGGGCAGGATCTCCGGGTTCCACTGCTTCCTCGACACCAAGCGCTGGTTCCCTCTGTTCGACCTGCCCCTCCAGCTCGATGGGGAGGCCGGCGAGGTCGAGTAGCGCACGGAGCGCGGGCGCCGGATCACGCAGCCGTATCCGGCCCCCGGCCCGCCGGGCCGCGAGCTGCAACCGGGCGAGCGCGTCAACGGTCGTGAGTGCCGGTGGGCCCAGCCGGGACGCGTCGCACACCACGACCTCGGCACCGCCGGACAGGAGCAGCGCCCGCACGTCCTCGCACAGCCCCGCCACCTCGCCCCGGCCGAGGGAGACGGGCAGATGCAGCACCGCTGGTGTTGTCGCGTCCACGTTCGGTAGACGGCCGCAGCAGGCGGAAGTCATCGGCGGACGGACTCGGCGGCGTGGCCAGTGCTGCGACCGGAGAGGCTCACCGGCTCGCGACGCCCGGCACGGCACTAGTCGGCGGGGAACTCGCTGGTGTCGAGGGTGAGGTCGAAGGGGGCGGGCAGCGTGAGGGTGTCGCCGAACTTGACTGCGGACAGGACTTGGTAGACGTCGCCCCTGGGCTCGCCGTACAGCGTCACCGTGGGAACGCCGGGGGCCCAGCGGTCCACGAGGAGGTAGAACGGGATGCCTGCGGTCGCGTACGCGGGCTTGCTGACGCGGTCGTGGCGGGCGTTGGACCGGGAGGTCACCTCGACGACCAGTTCGGCCAGGGCGGCCGGGACGTGGGTGTCCGTCTCCACGTGCCCCTGGAGCGGGGCCACCACAAGGTCTGGGATCAGCATGCCCAGACGCGAGGGGACGGCGATGGCCAGTGTCTGGAAGACCTCGCAATCCTCAGGGATCACGGAAAGCAGGCGGCGGTGGATTCGCGCGGCAATGACGTTGTGGCCGTACGCGGGAGCGGGTGACACGGTGACGACCCCTTCGATGATCTCCACCTTGCTGCCCTCGGGCCATTCCATCTCCTCCCAGAACCGGACGAGGTCGTCCCAGCTCTGCTCGGGGTCCTGGCTCACGGTGAGTGCGCTCATGGCGGTGTCTCCCATCGGTGCGTCACCGATCCCAGCATGCCGAACGGGACTCGGCGGCGGTCCACCGGTCCCGTTCACCCGAACGATAAAAGCCCAGGTCAGGCGATACGTTCCAGCACCACCGGCGAGGCGGTGAAGGGCGTGTCCGGGGTCGCTACGTCGTACGAGCCCTCGATCGCCTGAAGGGCGTACTCGAAGCGCTCGGGGGTGTCCGTGTGCAGGGTCAGCAGTGGCTGGCCGGCCGTCACCGTGTCACCCGGCTTGGCGTGCATCTCGATGCCCGCCGCGGCCTGCACCGGGTCCTCCTTGCGGGCGCGGCCCGCGCCGAGGCGCCAGGCGGCGACACCGATGCCGTAGGCGTCGAGCCGGGTCAGCACGCCCGACGACGGGGCCTTCACCACGTGCTGTTCCTTCGACGTCGGCAGCGTCGCGTCCGGGTCGCCGCCCTGGGCCGCGATCATCCGGCGCCAGACGTCCATCGCCGAGCCGTCGGCCAGCGCCTTCGCCGGGTCCGCGTCCTTCACGCCGGCCGCGTCCAGCATCTCGCGCGCCAGGGCGATCGTCAGCTCCACCACGTCCGCCGGACCGCCGCCCGCCAGGACCTCGACCGACTCACGGACCTCCAGCGCGTTGCCAGCCGTCAGGCCCAGGGGCGTGGACATGTCGGTGAGCAGCGCCACCGTCTTCACACCGTGGTCCGTGCCGAGGCCCACCATCGTGGAGGCCAGCTCGCGGGCGTCCTCGATCGTCTTCATGAAGGCGCCGGAGCCGACCTTGACGTCCAGGACCAGCGAGCCCGTGCCCTCCGCGATCTTCTTCGACATGATCGAGGAGGCGATCAGCGGGATCGCCTCGACGGTGCCGGTGACGTCGCGCAGCGCGTAGAGCTTCTTGTCGGCGGGGGCCAGCCCGTCGCCCGCCGCGCAGATCACCGCGCCCGTCGTGTCGAGGACGTGCAGCATCTCCTCGTTCGACAGCAGGGCGCGCCAGCCGGGGATCGACTCCAGCTTGTCCAGGGTGCCGCCGGTGTGGCCGAGGCCGCGGCCGGACAGCTGCGGGACGGCCGCGCCGCAGGCGGCGACGAGCGGCGCCAGCGGGAGGGTGATCTTGTCGCCGACGCCACCGGTCGAGTGCTTGTCGGCCGTCGGGCGGGACAGCGACGAGAAGTCCATCCGCTCGCCGGAGGCGATCATCGCGGCGGTCCAGCGGGCGATCTCACGGCGGTTCATGCCGTTGAGCAGGATGGCCATCGCGAGTGCGGACATCTGCTCGTCGGCGACCTCGCCCCGCGTGTACGCGTCGATGACCCAGTCGATCTGCTCGTCGCTCAGCTCACCGCGGTCCCGCTTGGTGCGGATGACGGAGATGGCGTCCATGGCCATGGTTTCCTTCCGAAGGTCCGAAGGGGTGCGGCCCCCTGAGCCGGGGGTCCGACTCGGGGGGCCGCACGGGAGTTACTTGGTGAGATGGTCCGGGCCGAACGCCTGGGGAAGCATCTCCGACAGCGGCAGGATGCCCGCCGGGGTCTCCAGGAGCAGATCCGGGCCGCCGAACTCGTACAGCAGCTGACGGCAGCGGCCGCACGGCACGAGGATGTCGGCGTTGCCGTCGACACACGTGAAGTGCGTCAGCCGGCCGCCCCCGGTGTTCTGCAACTGGGAGACGAGTCCGCACTCCGCGCACAGGCCGAGGCCGTAGGAGGCGTTCTCGACATTACAGCCGGTGACGACACGTCCGTCGTCGACCAGCGCCGCGGCACCGACCGGGTAGCCCGAGTAGGGGGCGTACGCCCGGGCCATCGCCGTGCGCGCCTGCTCTCGCAGGGCTTCCCAGTCGACCGTGGCGGGCGGGGTCACTTGCCCTGTCCCTTCCGGTACGGCATACCGTCCGCCTTCGGCATCCGCAGGCTCTGCGCGGACAGCGACAGGACCAGCAGCGTGACGAGGTACGGGGTCGCGGTCACGAGCTGCGCGGGGACGTCGCTCGTGGTGGAGTACCAGACGAAGAGCAGCGCCGCGGCCACGGCGGTGATGACCGCGGGGACGTACCGCTTCCTCCAGGCGAGGTAGGCCGCGCCGACCACCACCAGAATGCCCAGCAGCAGGATCAGGGCGTGCACGTTGGTGGTGCCGCCGCGCAGGTTCAGGCTGTCGGTGTAGCCGAACAGGCCCGCGCCGAGGGCGAGGCCGCCCGGCATCCAGTTACCGAAGATCATCGCGGCGAGACCGATGTAGCCGCGGCCGGCGGTCTGGCCGTCCAGGTACACGTTGGACGCCACGATCGACAGGAACGCGCCGCCGAGGCCCGCGAAGCCACCGGAGATGATCACGGCGATGTACTTGTACTTGTACACGTTGACGCCGAGGGACTCCGCCGCCACCGGGTTCTCACCGCAGGAGCGCAGCCGCAGACCGAAGGCCGTGCGCCACAGGGCCCACCAGGTGAAGGGGACCAGGGCCACCGCGATCACGGTGAGCGGGGACAGGTCGGTGACCAGACCGCCGATCAGGCCCGCGATGTCGGAGACCAGGAACCAGTGCTTCTGGTTGAGCGTGTCCAGAGCGCTGGACAGGCCCGGGATGTCGAACGTGCCGAGCGAGTCGATCGGCGGGGACTGCTTGGACGAGCCCTGGGGCGCGTTCTCGAAGGTGAACTTCGAGAGGTAGCGGGTGGTGCCGAGGGCCAGGATGTTGATCGCCACACCGGAGACGATGTGGTTCACGTTGAAGGTGACGGTGGCGATGGCGTGCAGGACGGCGCCGAGCGCACCACCGATGATGCCGAAGACGACACCGACCCACGGGCCCCACTGGTAGCCGGCCCAGGCACCGAACCAGGTGCCGAGGATCATCATGCCCTCGAGGCCGATGTTGACGACGCCGGAGCGCTCGGCCCACAGGCCGCCGAGGCCCGCGAGACCGATCGGGACGGCCAGGCGCAGTGCCGTGGACATCTGACCGGTCGAGGTGATGCCGTCCGCGCCCGTGATCAGGCGGACGACCGAGGTGAGGACCAGTACACCGGCGATGATCAGCAGGAGTACCGGGAGTGACATTCGGCGGCTGCCCTTGCCGGGCTGCTGCGCCTTCGGCTTGGCGACGGTCGCGGTGGTCATCAGGCAGCCACCTCCTTCTTGTGCGAGTTGTTGTCGGCCTGGGCGGCCAGCTCCGCGCCCACCCGCTTCTGCTGGCGGCGCAGGCCCCACTGGCGTACGGCCTCGTACGAGATGACGACCGCGAAGACGATCAGGCCCTGCATGATCGTGGCGATCTCCTTCTCGTACGCCACCGGGGTCGCGTAGTCGAGGGCGGGGGACGCCTTGTCCAGGAAGGCGATCAGCAGCGCGGCGACGGCGATGCCGGCCGGGTTGTTGCGACCGAGCAGGGCGATGGTGATGCCGGTGAAGCCGAGGCCCGTCGGGAAGCTCAGGCTGTAGGTGTGGGCGTCGCCGAGCAGCAGCGGCAGGCCGGACAGGCCCGCGACCGCGCCGGAGATCAGCATCGCGGTGAGGACCATCCGCTTGGCGTCGACACCGGAGGCCGCGGCGGCGGTCTCGGAGGCGCCGGTGGCGCGCAGGTCGAAGCCGAAGCGGGTGCGGTTGAGGACGAGCCAGTACAGGACGCCCGCGATGACCGCGAGGAAGACCAGGCCGTAGATCTCGCCGACGTCGGAGCCCATGTTGATGCCCGGGAACCAGCCGGACTTCTTCATGATGCCGGTCGTCATGTTGTTGCCGACCTGCACGCCCCACACGTTGGAGAGGGTGAGGTAGCCGATGAGGCTGGTGGCGATGGCGTTGAGCATGATCGTCGCGACGACCTCGCTCACACCCCGGGTGGTCTTCAGCAGGCCCGCGATACCGGACCAGAAGGCGCCGGTGAACATGGCGACCAGCATGAGCACCGGGATCTGCAGGAAGGACGGCAGCGCGAGGTGCGCGCCGACGACGGCGGTCATCATCGCGGCGAGGCGGTACTGGCCGTCGACGCCGATGTTGAACAGGTTCATGCGGAAGCCGATGGCCACCGCGAGCGCCGCCAGGTAGTACATCGACGCCTGGTTGAGGATGAGCACCTGGACGTCGGAGTACGTCGCCTGCTCGATCATCAGCCGGTACGGCTCGAACGGGCTCTTGCCCGAGGCGATCAGCACGACCGAGGTGAGCAGGATCGCCGAGACGAGCGCGATGACCGGGCCGGCCACCGCGAGGAGCACCCGCTCCTTGTCGAACTTCTTCATCGGGCGTCGTCCTCCGGGCCGGCGTCTGCGTCGCCTTCAGTGGCGTTATCTACGTGTTCCAGATGACCGGACGCGGCACCCGTCATGGCCGAGCCCAGTTCCTCCGGAGTGATGGTGGCGGGGTCGGCGTCGGCGACCAGCCGGCCGTTGTAGATCACCCGCAGAGTGTCGGAGAGGCCGATCAGCTCGTCCAGGTCGGCGGAGATCAGCAGCACGGCCAGGCCCTCGCGGCGGGCCGCGCGGATGTGGTCCCAGATCGCGGCCTGCGCGCCGACGTCCACACCGCGGGTGGGGTGGGCGGCGATCAGGAACTTCGGCGCGTGGCTCATCTCGCGGCCGACGATCAGCTTCTGCTGGTTGCCGCCGGAGAGGGAGGCGGCGGTGACGTCGATGCCGGGCGTGCGGACGTCGTACTCCTTGACGATCCGCCGGGTGTCCTCCTGGGCGCCCTTGGGGTCGAGCCAGAAGCCCTTGGCGTTGGGACGCTCGGTGACATGGCCGAGGATGCGGTTCTCCCACAGCGGGGCTTCGAGGAGAAGGCCGTGGCGGTGGCGGTCCTCCGGGATGTAGCCGACGCCCTGCTCGCGGCGCTTGCGGGTGGGCCAGCCGGTGATGTCGTCGCCGAGGAAGGCGATGGAACCGGAGTCGGCGCTCTTCAGGCCGATCAGCGCCTCGATCAGCTCGGTCTGGCCGTTGCCCTCGACACCGGCGATTCCCATGACCTCACCGGCGTGGATGGTGAAGGTGATCTCGTCGAGGACGCGGCGGACACCCGCGGCGCTCTCGGCCGTCGTCTCGGTGAGCAGGCCGGTGGAGGCGGGCTCGGCGAGCTCGCCGAGCGAGGGGCCACCGCCCGCGCGGATGGTGAGGGCCTTGACCTCGATCACCGGCCGGTCCGTCACGGTCGACTCGGCGGTCTCCGGGGTGGGCAGCTCGCTGCCGACCATCAGCTCGGCGAGCTGGCGGGGGGTCGTCTCGGACGGCACGGCGGTTCCGACCGTCGTGCCGCGCCTTATGACGGTGATGTCGTCGGCGACCGACAGGACCTCGCCCAGCTTGTGGGAGATGAAGATGACGGACAGGCCCTCGGACTTCAGCTCGCGCAGGTTGTCGAAGAGTGCGTCGACCTCCTGCGGCACGAGCACGGCGGTCGGCTCGTCGAGGATGAGGGTCTTGGCGCCGCGGTAGAGGACCTTGAGGATCTCGACGCGCTGGCGGTCGGCGACACCCAGGTCCTCGACCAGGACGTCGGGGCGTACGCCGAGGCCGTAGCGCTCGGAGATCTCCTTGATCTTCTTACGGGCGCCGGCGCCGATGCCGTACAGCTTCTCGCTGCCGAGGACCACGTTCTCCAGGACCGTGAGGTTGTCGGCGAGCATGAAGTGCTGGTGGACCATGCCGATGCCGCGCGCGATGGCGTCACCGGGGCTGTTGAAGGTCACCTGCTCGCCGCCGACGGTGATCGTCCCCTCGTCCGGCTTCTGCATGCCGTAGAGGATCTTCATCAGCGTCGACTTGCCGGCGCCGTTCTCGCCGACGAGGGCGTGCACGGTGCCCTTGCGGACGGTCAGGTGGATGTCGTGGTTGGCGACGACACCGGGGAATCGTTTGGTGATCCCCGCCAGCTCGACCGCGGTGGTGGACGGTGCGGTGAGCGGAGGGCTGCTGGACGCGTCGATGGCGCACTCTCCTTGGGAAAGGGGCCATCTACGCGCGTAGCGCCCCTGCTTTAAATAGTGCCCGGATCCGATCATTTTCGATCCGTTCCGAGCATTCTGCCGCGCGAACGGGGCGCTAGTCGGTCATCCTCCCCGCGCCCCGTTTCGTGACCGTAACGCTGCCACTACAGCGTCTTCTTGGCCATGCTTTCGAGTCGGCCGCGACCCTCGGGTCAGGAGGTCTTGACCTTGATCGAGCCGTCCTTGATGCCCTGCTCGGCCTTCTTCAGGGCGGCCTGAAGGGCGGCGTTGTTCTTGAACACCGGGTTGGAGTCGGCCAGGCTGACGCCACCGTTGGAGAGGCTGCCACGGATCTCACCCGTCAGCGGCTTCTTGTCCTGGATGACCGACTTGGCCAGGTCGTACACCGAGCCGGAGACGTTCTTCATGGCGGAGGTGAGGATGTAGTTCTTGTACGACGCCAGAGCGCTCTGGCTGTACTGGTCGGAGTCGACACCGATCGCCCACACCTTGTGCGTGGCGGCGGCCTTGATGACGCCCTGACCGGAGAGGCCCGCGGCGTGGTAGATCACGTCGGCACCCGCGTCGATCTGGCCGTTCGCGGCGCTCTCACCCTTGTCGGGGCTGGCGAAGCCGCCCTCCTGAGGGGTCTGCGTCAGGAACTGGGTCTCGATCTTGATCTTCGGGTTGACCGACTGGGCACCCTGGACGAAGCCCGCCTCGAACTTGTGGATCAGCGGGATGTCCACGCCGCCGATGAAGCCGATGTGGTTCTTCTTGGTGGTCTTGGCGGCGGCGACACCGGCGAGGTAGGAGGACTCCTCCTCGTGGAACACCATGTCGGTGACGTTCTTCGCGTGGATCTCGTTGTCGTCGATGATGCCGAAGGTCACCTTCGGGAACTTCGCCGCGACCTCCTTGACGGCCGGCGCGTAGACGAAGCCGACGCCGATGACGGGGTTGTAACCCGCCTTCGCGAGCGTCTCCAGGCGCTGGGCCTTGTCGGCGTCCGTCTCGCCGTCCTGCGGCTCGACGTCCCGGCCGGTGACGCCGAAGTCCTTCTCGGCCTTCTGGAAGCCGGCGTACGCGGCGTCGTTGAAGGACTGGTCACCCTTGCCGCCGATGTCGTACGCAAGGCCTACGCCCTTGGACTTGCCGCCACCACCGGCGGACGAGGTGGACGAGCTGCCACAGGCGGATACGGTGATGGCAAGAGCTGCGGTCGCAACTCCCGCAGCGGCGATACGGGACACCCGGCGCATGGAACGTGACTCCTTTGTGCAAGCGCCCATACCAGGCGCTGGTTCCGCGGCAGCGTAACGCGCGTAGACCAGACGGAAAACCCCTTCTGTCCGGTCCGTTATCGAGATGTGGCCACGGTCTCAGCGACAGGTTACGGAGAGCGCCTGGGTCCTTGCGTGAGGCGAGGAAGCCGGTGTGGGTGGGGCCACAGAGCCCGGCGGGGCTGGGGTCGACCGGTGTGGTGCAGGGGGTGTTTTCGGCCACTGATACCGATGTGCCCAGTGTGACTCAGGGGACCGGACGAACGGAACCCACCCCGCGTACGGGGTGGGTTCCGTTCGTCCGAGCGTCAGGCCGTGGGCCGGGCCGCCGGTGTCACTGCGTGGCGACGGTCACCTTGCCGTCGATGATGTCCTGCTGGGCCTTCTCGACCGCCGCGACGACGTCCTTCATCGCCTGGTACTTCGGGTTGGAGTCCGCGAAGCCGACACCGCCCGACTTGAGGTCGCCGCGCTGCTCGCCGGTCAGCGGCTTGCCGTCGACGACCGACTTGGTCAGGTCGTAGACCGCGCCGCCGACGTTCTTCAGGGCCGAGCCGAGGATGTAGTCCTTGTACTTCGCCAGCGCGCTCTGCTGGTACTGGTCGGAGTCGACGCCGATCGCCCACACCTTGTGCGCGGCGGCGGCCTGGATCACGCCCTGGCCCGACAGACCCGCCGCCTGGTACAGCACGTCGGCGCCCGCCTCGATCTGGCCGTTCGCCGCGTCCTTGCCCTTGTCGGGGCTGGCGAAGCCGCCCTCCTGGGGCGTCTGGGTCAGATACTGCGACTCGATCTTGATCTTCGGGTTGACGGACTTGGCGCCCTGGACGAAGCCCGCCCTGAACTTGTGGATGAGCGGGATGTCCACGCCGCCGATGAATCCGATGTGGTTCTTCTTGGTGGCCTTCGCCGCGGCGACACCGGCCAGGTACGAGGACTGCTCCTCGTGGAAGACCATGTCGGCGACGTTGCTCGCCTTGTCCGTGGCGTCGTCGATGATGCCGAAGGTGATCTTCGGGTACTTGGCCGCGACCTCCTTGACGGCGGGCGCGTAGACGAAGCCGACCCCGATGATCGGGTTGTAGCCGGCCTTCGCGAGCTGCTCCAGACGCTGCACCTTGTCGGCGTCGGTCTCGTTGTCGCTCGGCTCGACGTCCCGGCCGCCGATCTTGAACTCCTTCTCGGCCTTCTGGAAACCGGCGAACGCGGCGTCGTTGAAGGACTGGTCGCCCTTGCCGCCGATGTCGTAGGCAAGGCCGATGCCCTTGCCCGAGTAGCCGGACGAGTTCTTGCCACCCGAGTTGCCGGTGGACTCGCTGCTGGACTTGCCGCATCCGGCGGCGGCGAAGGCGAGGACCGCGACGGCCACCGCAGCTTGGGAGAACCTCGTCCTCCGAGAGATCAGACGCACAACAAGCACCCCTTCATCCCCACGGCACCGTCACCGGTCCGTTTCCCCAATGCGCCGCCACCGCAGCGATTTCGGCGCACAGTAACGCGCGTAGAAGGGGAGGGGAACGGGGTTTCTCGTGGCCGTTATCGATTCGTGCCGACATCCGGGCGCGTTTCGGCGCCGCCCGTTACGGGCGGGTCACGCAGGCGGGCGAAGGGGATGAAGGGGACGACTGCTTTCGGCCATCGGGGGGCCGGGGAGGAGGGCGGGCGGGGCACCCGGCGGGTGAGCAGGGCGCTGCCACGGGCGAGGCTGGGCGCTCCCCGCAGGAGCGTGGGGCGCCCAGCGCTGCGTCTAGCGCTCCGCGTCCAGCAGTGCCGCCGCCGTGAACAGCTCCACTCCGACCGTGATCGCGTGCTCGTCCACGTCGAAGTCGCCCTGGTGGAGGTCGCGGACGGTGCGCTCGCCCGGCCGGCGGACGCCAAGACGGGCCATGGCGCCGGGCACATGCTCCAGGTACCAGGAGAAGTCCTCGCCACCGAGGCTCTGCTGGGTGTCCTCGACGGAGTGGACACCGCGGCGTGCGGCCATGGCGTCGTGGAGGAGTTCGGTGACGGTCGTGTCGTTGACGACCGGCGGCACTCCGCGCACATAGTTGATCTCGGACTTGGCCTTGTAGAGGTTCGCGATCTCGTCGATCGCCGCATGGACGACGTCGGGCGCGTGCCGCCAGGTCTCAAGATCCAGGCAGCGCACGGTCCCGGCCAGCTCGGCGTGTTGCGGGATGACGTTGCACGCGTGCCCGGACTCGATGCGCCCCCAGGTGACCGAGAGCCCGCTGCGCGCGTCGACGCGGCGCGCGACCAGGCCCGGCACGTCCGCCGCGACCCGTGCGACGGCCGTGACCAGGTCGGTGGTCAGGTGCGGGCGCGCGGTGTGGCCGCCCGCGCCGGCGAGCGTGACCTCCAGCCGGTCGCACGCGGAGGTGATGGGGCCGTGGCGCAGCCCGATGCGGCCCGCGTCCACCTTCGGGTCGCAGTGCACGGCGATGATCCGTCCGACCCCGTCGAGCGCACCGGCGGCGATCACGTCGGTGGCGCCGCCCGGGAGGACCTCCTCGGCGGGCTGGAAGATCAGCCGGACCGGCCGCGGCAGTCTGCCCTCGCGGTGCAGCTCGGCGAGGACGAGTCCCGCCCCGAGCACGACCGTGGTGTGCACGTCGTGTCCGCAGGCGTGGGCGCGGTCGGGCACGGTGGAGCGATAGGCGCAGTCGGTCTTGGTGTCGGGGATCGGGAGCGCGTCGATGTCGCCGCGCAGCGCGAGGATCGGACGTACGCCGTCCGGCTCGCCGATGTCACAGATGAGCCCGGTGCCGGCGGGAAGCACACGCGGCGCGAGTCCGGCCTGCTCCAGGCGGGACTTGATCGCGGCGGTCGTGCGGAACTCCTGGTTGCCCAGTTCCGGGTGCATGTGCAGGTCGCGGCGGAAGGCCACGAGTTCGGCACGCAGCAACTCGGGCAGGGCGCCGGGGAGCAGGCTGTCCCCGGGGTGATCGGCCTCGGACTCTCGGGACATCAATTGGTTCACCCTTTGAAGGGTAGGGCGATCGGGCGGTCGTTCTCCCCACGATCAACAAAACTTCATACCGTCAGGGGAAGAAAAACGGGCCGCGCGTCGCATAGCCGACGGTGACGATGGGTAAACTCGCCCGTCTTTCCGGACGATGGGATCCTTGGGAAGGCCGTGAGCGGGTCCGCCGGGGATGACCGCGGAGCCGTCCGGCGCCGCCGACGGCGCCCGGTGATCCCTGCGGGACCGCTCCCGTGTCCGAGCGTCCCGCCAGGGCAACGCCCGAAGAGCCCGATCCGTTCCCCTCCGCCAGGGGCGTCACGCCGACCTCTCCTCTCCCCGGTGACTGCGGCACTCCGCCGGGCCTCCGTCTCCGCCGGGCCTCCGTCTCCTCCGGGTACCCCGCCGCGCCGCCGTCTCCCGCCCCTCTCTCTCCTCCGCCGGGGCTTCGCGAAGGACTCCCCCTCCCCCGGTGACAAGCGGATGAACCCTGGGAAGCAGCCCCCGGCGCGCCCGCGCCACTGGGTAGCGTGCGTGAGCGTGAACGCCGAGGAACCGGATTTCCTGCGCACCGCCCGGGCGTCGTACGACGCCATGGCCCCCGACTACGCCGCCCACGTGCCCGACGCCCTGGTGACCCGGCCCCTGGACCGGGCCCTGGTGACCGCCTTCGCGGACCTCGTACGGGACAACGGCCCCGCCCCCGTCGCCGACCTCGGCTGCGGACCGGGGCATGTCACGGCGCGGCTGGACGCCCTCGGCGTCCCCGTGTTCGGCGTCGACCTGTCACCGCGCATGGTGACCCTGGCCCGCCGCGCCCACCCGGGGCTGCGGTTCCATGTGGGCACGGTGACGGCCCTGGATCTGCCGCCGGAGACGCTGGGCGGCATCGCCGCGCTCGACGTGGTCGACCATGTGCCGACCGGGCATCTGTCGACGGTGTTCAACGAGTTCCAGCGGATCCTGGTGCCCGGCGGCCAGGTCCTGCTGGGATTCCGGACGGGCACGGACGACCGCACCCGCCTCACCGAGCGCTTCGGGCACGGCATCGAGCTGGACCACTACTGGCATGCCCCGGAGACGATCACCGGGCAGCTCGCGGAGGCCGGTCTGCTCGTCCATGCGCGTACGCTGCTCGACCCGGACGAGGACGAGAAGCGGGACCGGGTCTTCCTGCTGGCGCGCAAGCCGTCGGCCGCCCGTCCGCAGCGGCCCGCCGCATAGTCGGCGGTCCTACGCACGGTCCGCGGACCGCCGCACGGTCCGCGGCTCAGTCGGCGGTACGCCGCATGGTCCGCGGTCCGCCGCATGGTCGGCGGTACGCCGCATAGTCCGCGGTCCGCCGCATGGTCCGCGGTCCGCCGCATGGTCCGCGGTCCGCCGCATGGTCCGCGGTACGCCGCATGGTCCGCGCCCCGCCGCATGGTCCGCGGTACGCCGCATGGTCCGCGGTACCCCGCATAGTCCGCGGTCCGCCGCATGGTCCGCGCCCCGCCGCATGATCCGCGGTCCGCCGCATGGTCCGCGGTACCCCGCATAGTCCGCGGTCCGCGGCGTGATCCGCGCCCCGCCGCATGATCCGCGGTCCGCCGCATGGTCGGCGGTACCCCGCATAGTCCGCGGTCCGCGGCGTGATCCGCGCCCCGCCGCATGATCCGCGGTACGCCGCATGGTCCGCGAACCGCGGCGTGGTCCGCGAACCGCCGCATGGCCCGCGAACCGCCGCATGATCCACGAACCGCCGCATGGTCCGCGAACCGGCAGTCAGCCGGTCCGACGGTCGGCCGCAGCCGCCGCAACATCGACGCCGTCCACCGGGCGACCGAAGTCGCCCGCCGCACGGCCCCCGGTCCCGCCCGTCAGCCGAAGCGGCCCGCCACGTAGTCCGCCGTCCGCTGGTCCTCCGGGGTGCCGAAGATCTTGTCGGTCGGGCCGTGCTCGACGATGCCGCCGGGCGTGCCCTGCTCGGCGAGGAAGAAGGCGCACTGGTCGGAGACGCGGGCCGCCTGCTGCATGTTGTGGGTGACGATCACGACCGTCACCTGGCCGACCAGTTCCTGGATCGTCTCCTCCACCCGGCGGGTGGAGGTGGGGTCGAGCGCCGAGCACGGCTCGTCCATGAGCAGCACCTGGGGCCGTACGGCCAGGGCGCGGGCGATGCACAGACGCTGCTGCTGGCCGCCGGAGAGCGCGCCGCCGGGCTGGCGCAGGCGGTCCCGGACCTCCTTCCACAGACCGGCGCGGGTCAGGGACTCCTCGACCAGTTCGTCCTTGGTGCGGCGGCCGGCGCGGGTGCCGGTCAGGCGCAGACCCGCCACCACGTTGTCGTAGATCGACATGGCGGGGAACGGGTTGGGCTTCTGGAAGACCATGCCGATCCGGCGCCGGGCGTCGGTCAGCCGCCGCTCGGGGGCGTAGATGTCCTCGCCCTCGAAGAGCACCTCGCCCGCGAACGCCGCCGCGGGGATCAGCTCGTGCATGCGGTTGAGCGTGCGCAGGAAGGTGGACTTGCCGCAGCCGGAGGGGCCGATCAGCGCCGTGACCCGGCCGGCGGGCATCGTCAGCGACACCCGGCTCAGCACCTGGTGGTTGCCGAACCAGGCGGACACCGCCCGGGCTTCGAGGGTCGCGGGGGCGGGAGCCGCGGCTACGGGCGGCAGGACGGCGGTCTCGGTCAGGGTGTCGGTCACGTCGGGTACCTCGGTTCGTGGCGGGCCGGCCGGTGCGGCGGTCACAGCAGGTTGGGCAGCAGTTCGGTGGTGTGCGTGGCGACCTGGAGGCCCAGCACCGCGACGACGGGGGCGAAGACGATCCATGTCTGGTGGCGGCCCCAGCGGTGCCAGGCCCACACGGCGGCGACGGACGCGAGCAGCAGCGCCTGGAGCCACATCACCAGCGGCCACGGCACCCCGGAGGGGCCGGCCAGCGGCTCCTCGGCGGCCGGCAGGGTGCCGGAGCGGATGACGGCCGCCGGGGTCTGGAAGGGCGCGGAGACCAGGTCGGCGTCCACGCGCAGGACGCCGCTTGGCATGTACTTCGGGCCGGTGGCCGTGACCAGCACCAGCCGGCCCTTGCCCGAGGCCACGGGGGCGGGCGCCGGATCGCCGGCCCGGCGTACGCCGAGGACCTGGTAGGTCGCCTTGCCCTGGCCGGTGACCACCGTGAACCTGGCGCCCTCGCTGAGGCCGGCCAGCCGTCCGAACGGACCGCCGTACGCCGCCGCCCGGCCCATCAGCACGCTGGTGCCCGCCTGTCCGGGCATGGGGGTGTCCCGGCGGTGCCCGGGGCCGTCGGTCAGGACCGTGGAGTCGGTGCCTTCGAGGACGACCTGGCTCATGTCCAGGGCGGGGATGTCGATGAGCGCGACGGGGGTGCCGGGCGCAAGCAGTCGGCCCGCCTGGTCCGTCTGGGCCACCGGCGCGGTGCCCAGGGCGAGTTGACTGCGCAGCTCGTCGAACGCGGCGTGCTGCGCGGAGTGTTCCTGGATCCCGCTGACCAGCAGCACCTGGACGGTGATGCCGAGCAGCAGGGCGGCGAGGCTGAGCAGCCCGCCGCGGGCGAGGTGACGGACGGCGGTGACGCTGCGAACGCGCGTCCGGAGCGCGGCCGGTGCGAGCGTGGTCGGTACGGCGACGGTCACGGCGGCCCGCCTCCTTCGCTGGTCGTGGGGTGGTTTCGGGTTTCGGTCACGGCCGGGGAGACCGCCGCGACGGCGGTCTCCCCGGGCGCGTGGGGTCAGCTGGACTTGATGGTGAAGTTCGCGCCGTTCTTCGAGTTCACCGTCGAGGAGCCGGTGTAGAAGGCGTGCATGGTGTGCTTGCCGCGGCTCAGCCTGGGCAGGGTGACGGTCACCTTGCCGCCGCTCAGAGTGCCGGTGGCGATGACCCGGGCGCCCTCGTAGATGCGGACCGTGCCGCCCGGGGTGGTGCCGGTCGCGGTCACCTTCACCGTGACCTTGGCGCGGCTGGTGTGGCTGACCGTGGTGGGCGCGCTGGTGGAGACCGACGGCGTCGCCTTGGTGATCTTCAGGGAGACGGTCGTCGAGGACGCGTTGAGCGTGGTGGCGCCGCCGTAGAAGACGCTCAGCGTGTGGGTGGCGACCTTGAGGTGGTTCGACAGGCCGAGGGTGACCTTGCCGGAGCCGTCCAGGGTGCCGGTGGCCAGGATGGTGTTGCCGTCCTTCACCGTGACCTTGCCGGTGGGGGCGACACCGTGCGAGCCGGTGACCGTGACGGTGACCTTCGGGGTCTTGCCGTACACGGTGGTGGCGGTGACCGCCTTGGTGGTGCTCGCGTACTTGACCGAGCCGGACCAGGTGGCGGGGGTGCCCGCGCCGTTGAGGTTCGCGGCGGTGACCGAGGCGGTGTAGCTGCCGTTCGCCAGACCGGAGAAGGTGTACGACATGGTGCCGGCCGGGAGGTCCTTGACGGCCACGACGGCGCCGTCCGAACCGGTCAGCGTGACACGGTAGTCGGTGAGCGGCAGGCCGGTGGCGGCCGGGGCGGCCCAGGTCAGCTTGAGGCTCGCGTCACCGGCGGTGGCCTTCAGGGCGGGCGCGGCGGGCATCGAGGCGTCGACGCCCGACTCCTCCAGGCCGCCGAGCTTGGCGTGCTTGGCCGGGTTGATCGAGCCGTTGTACGACTCGTTCATGAAGCCGAAGTCGGCGATGACCTTCTCGGCGCTGTCGGAGGCGAGCTCCGCGCTGTGGCTGCCGCTGGTGACGAAGACGTCGTAGAGCGCCTTGTCGAAGAAGATGCTGGTGGGGTCGATCGCGCGGCTCGGGACGACGTTGTAGACGTCGCGGCCGAAGGTGGCGTTCTCGAAGTAGCCGCCGACCGGGGTGAGCTTGCCGTTGACCGTCGTCACCGGGCTGGTGGCGCCGGTGTCGCCGGGCAGCTGCACGGCCGCCAGGTGGCCGCCGGCCGCGGCCGCGTCCTTGCTGAAGTCGGGGGAGATCCCGTTGTTCTGGGCGATCCAGCTGCCCACGGAGAACGGGACGAGCGCGCCGTCCTCGGTGAGCGCGGCGTCGCCCTGGTTCTCCTGGACGGTCGGGATGTTCGGGGAGAGCGTCGCGTCGGTGAGGCCGATCGCGGAGAGGAAGAACTTGCGGGTGCCGGAGCCGCTCTGCGGGATCTTCGGGTGCACGGTCTGGCCGTTCACCGCGGTGAGCGTGCCGGAGTAGATGTCGTGCAGCTGGTCCACCGTCAGCGTGTCCAGGGCCGAACCCTTGACCGCGACGCCGACCGCGTCCCGGGCGAACGGGATGTAGGTGAACGCGGTGCCGGAGGTGCTCGGGCCGCTGGAGGAGCGGGCGAAGTCGACCTGGCCCTGGATGCCGACGCCGGAGCTGTCCGGGAACTTGTCGCCGGTCAGCGACTCGCTCAGGGCGAGGCGGCCCTTGCCGGAGCCGTTCGGGCGCAGGAAGGACGGGCCGTTCGTGCGGGTCTGGATGTGGGAGGTGGTGGAGCCGGTGCCGGGCTCGATCGCGTCGTACGAGGCGATGCCCGCGCCGTCCGCCGACTTCACGGCGGAGTCGGCGTAGCTCTTGCCGTTGACGGTGTCACCGGCCAGGGCGTTGAGCACGTCCTGGGTGGTGTCGGAGCCCACGCCGACGAGCTGGCGGAAGGTCCCGGCGGGGGTGGGGTCGGCGGACGCCGGGCTCGCGAGAGCCAGGCCGCCGGCCACCACGGCGGCGGCGACCAGCGCGGCCGTAGAGCGCATGCTGCGCATCGAGAGTCTCCTGAAGGGTTGTGCGTGGGATTGCGTCGGGTGATCTGGCAGGGTGGTACGGGCCGTCCGCCCCGACTGCCTTTCGGGGCGGACGGCCGTCTGTGGGGAGCGCGGGCCCGCGAGGCTCGCACTCCGGGCCGGGAGCTAGTCCCGGCCTGGCGGCAGCAGCCTCCGCAACCGCTCCGGCAGCGTGAACGCCGGTACGACGGTCACCGTGCGGCCTCCGGGCAACGGCACCCGCAGCGGGAGGCGCAGCCGGCTGCCGCCCGCGAAGGGCGCGCCCACGGCGGCGGCGGCGCCGAGCGCGGCGCCCACCGGGACGGCGTAGCGCAGCGCGTTCGCGGGGTCGGCGGGCGTGGTGCCGAGGGCTGTCGTCTGGAGGGCCTTGCCGCCGCCGTACGAGGGCGCGCCGCTGGGCGTGGGGCTCGCGCCGGTGCCGCCCGCACCGCCGCCGCCCGCGCCGCCCGCGCCGCCGTCGCCCGTGCCGCCGGGGACTCCCCCGCCGGACGTACCGCCGGAGCCGCCGGAACCTCCGCTGCCGCCGCTCGATCCGCCCCCGGAGCCGCCGTCGTGCGACGAGGGCCCGGTGTAGTGGACGAGGGCATCGGCCGCGTGGAGGGTCCGGGTGCGCAACTGCTGGGGCAGCGGGGCGTAACCGGCCGGCAGGCGGCCCGGGTCGGCGCCGCTGATCTGGCCGTTGCCCGCGGCGTACTTGAGCAGGGCCGCGTAGTCCTTGCGGGCGGCGGCGTCGAGCTTGGCGGGACGTGCGGCCCCGTACACCAGCTGGGCGAGCGGGTAGGCGCCCTTCGCCGTGGCCTTGGCCGCGCTGATCTCGGCCACCCCCGATCCGGAGGCGCCGGCGGCGGCCGCGGTCAGCGACGCCGGGGTCGGCGCGGTGAACTTGCCCGCGGCGTTGCGCAGCCGTGCGGTCTGCAGCCCGTAGCGGACGGCGGAGGCGGCGTCGGTGATCGTGATCACGAACCGTGAACCGACGATCTGCGGGCCGGGGCTCTTGTACGTGGGCGGGTTGGCGAGCGCGTCCCAGGTCGACTTCCACAGGGTGTCGGCGCGCCTCGTCGCCCGGGCGGCGGCGTGCATGTCCTGCACGTACGGGTGGAAGTCCGTCATGCACTGCTGCTTGTTCTCCGGGGCGTCCGAGCCCGGCGGAACGGTGCACCAGCGTGCGTTCCTGGGGTAGTCGTCGCTGTGGGAGGGGTCGAAGGGGACGCCGGTCGGGTTCAGGTCCGTGTTGGTGCTGTAGTACGGGTCGACGCGCATGCCCCATTCGTCGGGCACCCCGGCGAGGAACTGGCGGGCGTCCTTGTCGGACAGGACCCACTGCCACAGCGCTCGGGCCGTGTCCGAGTGGCCGGCCGAGGTGAGCAGGTCGGTGTCGGTCGCCGGGGTCTCGGAGACCGACAGATGCTCGAACTCGGGGTTGAGGGCGATGAATTCGGGATCGCTCGCGAGACCGGCCGGGTTGTTCTTCGCCCACCCGTATCCAGCGGCGGCCTTGTCGCCCATGACCGCTCCCCAGGGGGAGTTGCGGTACGACTCGGTCAGGAGTTTGGCGACCAGGCGGGGCGTGAGGTCGATGGAGTCGACCTTCGTGCCGGCGAGTTTTCTGACGCTGTCCGGCGCTCCGGCCTTGGGTCTGCGTTCGATGGTGAAGCCGATGACGGCTCCGGAGAGCGCGACGGGCGCGTAGGTCGTGGTGTCGGACGGTGCGGTCGTGCCCTCGTCGGAGCCCAGGGCCCGGGTGGTGAAGGCGAGTCCGGAGGAACCGTCGTCGGTGAGCTGGCTGCGGACGACGGGTTCGGCCAGTTCGGTGTAGCCGTACACCGTGCCGCTGGGGCACAGGGCCGCCTGCCAGCTGGTCATGGCGTCGGCGGCGAGTTCGCTGCCCCAGGTGGCACGTTCCTTGGCGCCGAGGGCGCAGCTGGTGCCGACCGTGTTGAAGTGCAGCGGGATCGCGACGCGGTTCTTCCAGTTGGTGGAGGAGACCGGGGAGCCGGCGTTGACCTGGCTGTGGTCCGCGTACGGCTTCCCGTCCAGGTCGAGATGGCCCTGCGGGACGATCACCAGCCAGCACGAGCGCGGCTTGGTGACGCCGTTCTGCTTGACCGGGGCACCGCAACCCAGGTGCGGGGCCTCGTTGGCGGTCTGTACCTCGAAGTACTCGCGTCCGGAGCCGTCGGCGCCGGTGCGGGCGAAGTCGACCTCGTTGGTGGTGTTGCGGTTGAAGAAGGCGTTGTTCTGGGTGCCCGTGGTGATCGTCGTGCCGTCGACGGACTTGAACGGCACCTCGCCCGGCGCGTTCGGGTTGGCCGCCCCGTACCGGTTGTCCTGGCCGTAGTTGGTGGGGTCGGCGCTGTAGAAGACCTGGCGGGTGTCGTCGTAGCTGTTGCCCGGCCAGCTGCCCCGGTCGGTGGTCGGGGAGGCGCCGTACTCGCACTGGGTGCGCGGCGGGCCCGGGTTGGACGGGACAGTGCCGTCGTCGTCGCCCCAGCACTGCATGATCTGCACGAAGTCGGTGTTGAACTGCGAACCGGCGAACGTGGTGGCGGTGCCGCCCCTCCAGGAGACGGTGATCGCCTGGCTGGTGAGGTGGGTGGTCTGGTCGACCGTGAACTTCATGTCCTTGAACTCGCCGCGCCCGGAGACCGTCACGGCGGAGTTGGTGGTGTTCGCGGCGGTGGCGGCGGGTGCCGCCTGTGCCACGGCCAGCCCGGCGAGGGCGCCGACAGCGGCTCCGGCGACCAGGCGCAGGAACGCGTTGCGCAGCCGTCTCATCGCGCGCTCCCGTCGTGGATGTCCCGGCGGGCACGGTCGCCGCTCTCGCCGGCGCGCGGGGCGATCAGCCGCGAGATGACGGACGGGAGGAGCAGCAGCCCGAGAATCAGGATCACGGCGAGCAGCATCAGCGTCTGGGTACTGGTCCAGCCCTGCCGCCCGGCCACCGCGACCGGCTGGGCGAGGGCCACGGTGCCGCCGACGGAGGAACCGCCGCCCGCGGAGCCGTTCGGCGCCAGGGTCTGGCCGGTGTCGGGGTCGACGGACGGCTGTCCGCCGCCGCCGGAGCCGCCGCCCGTACCGCCACCGCCCGTACCGCCACCCGTACCGCCGCCGGAGGTGCCGGCGGACGTGCCGCCGTTCGACGAGCCGCCGCCGCTGGAGCCGCCCGAGCCGCCGTCCGAACCACCGGAGCCGCCGCCCGACTTGGCGCCGCCGCTGCCGGTCGTGCAGGGCGCGGCACCCTTCTTGTCACAGGCGGCCGGGTAGGGCGCGGTCTGGGCCAGCCTGTTCTGGCCGTCGGTGGTGAACGTCGGGTTGTTGCAGCCCCGGATGTTGATGTTCTGCGCCTGCACGCCCGGGATGCGGCGGATCTGGTCGAAGCCCGCCTTGACCAGGTTGATCGGCAGCGGTGAGTACCCGAGATTGGGTGCCTGCTGCTGGCCCTGGCACATGAAGTAGTACGAGAACGCGCCGAGCGTCCTGCCCTTGTCCTTGTTGAAGATGCCCTGCACCTTCAGCGGAAGGATCATGTACGAGTAGCTGGACAGCGGGTAGTTGCGCTTGTCCGTGTCGTTGTAGACGCCGTCGAGCTGCTGCGTGAGGTAGTCCGCGGAGCTCTTGTTCGTGTTGATCCTCGCCTTGAGCAGCGACACCGCCACGTTCTGCGGGGTCGGCTCGGTGTAGTAGCCGGCGTGGTTGAGGACCTTGGCGACGGGATAGTGCTCGTTGAGCGCGTACGAGTAGTTGACGTAGCCGATCGCGCCCTCGCCGTAGCTCTGGGCCACGTACGAGGCCACGCCGAGGTCGCCGGACTGGGCGATCATGCCGGAGACCGTCGGGTAGTCCGAGGTCTGCCCGCAGGCGCCGGCGCGGCCGACGCGACGGCAGTAGTCCTCCCACAGGCCCTTGTGCTGGTTGGCCATCCACATCGTGAACTGTGCTGTGGAGCCCGAGCCGTCCGAGCGGACCACGGGGACGATGGCGCGGTGCGGCAGCTGCAGGCCCGGGTTGTCGGCCTTGATCACCGGGTCGTCCCAGGTCTTGACGACGCCGGTGAAGATCTTGGTGACCACGTCGCCGGAGAGCCGCAGGTTGGTGATCTTCCGGCCGTTCGCGGTCAGGTGGTACATGAAGACGGTGCCGCCGGCCACGATGGGCATGTAGGCGTACGACCCCGGGGCGGGCCGTTCGGCGGCCGAGCCGTCGGTCGGGTGGGTCTGGAACGGGATGTCCGAGACCGCGAAGTCGACGGTGCCGCTGAGGAACTGGCGGCGGCCGTCGGAGGAGCCGTTGCCGGCGTAGTCGATCCGCATGCCGTACTGGTTGACGGCGCGGCCCCAGGCGGCGACGGCGTTCTCCGCCCAGGTGGAGCCGGCACCGGCGATCGGGGTGTACGTGGCGGCGGCGGCCGGTGCGGTCAGGGGGACGGCCAGCAGCCCGGCGATCATGGCGAGCAGTGCGCCGAGGATCCCCGGCGCGCGCAGGCGGCGAAGAAGGGGCAGGTGACTGCGCATCAGTCGGTCTCTCCGGGCTTCTGTCCGGGGTCCTCTTCGGTGGTGGACCCGGAAGGCTTGGCGGACGGGGCGTTTGGCGAGGTGGCGTCGAACAACGTGAGGCCGGGGGCGTGCAGTTCGGCGAAGCGGGCGGCATCGCGGCGCGAGGCGCGGGCCGTGCGGCGGGCCTGGCGGCGGCTCTGGTGCCCGGGGCCGCGGCCGCCGATCACCCGGGCGATGGTGAAGAGCACCAGGACCAGGGTCATCAGGACGGCCGCCGCGCCGAATCCGCGGGCGATCATCGCGGGCTCGGGCGACTTGACGAAGTTGAAGACGGCGAGTGGCAGCGAGATCATCGGCCCGCTCGTCGGGTCGGCGTTGAGCGCCGTGGTGAAGCCCGCGGTGAGCAGCACGGGCGAGGTCTCGCCGATACCGCGCGCCGTACCGAGGATGACGGCGGTGGCGAGGCCGGAGCGGGCGGTCGGCAGGACGACGTGCCACACGGTGCGCCAGCGCGGGGCTCCGAGCGCCTCCGCGGCCTCGGTCAGCGTGCCGGGCACCAGCCGGAGCACCACGTCCGCGGCGCGGATCACGATCGGCAGCATCATCACGCTGATCGCGAGGGCGGCCGCAAGGCCCGACTTCGGCATGCCGAGGATGAGGATCCAGGTGGCGTACACCATCAGACCGGCCACGATCGATGGCAACGCGGTCATCGCCTCGACGATGGTCCGCACGAACCGGGAGAAGCGGCCCGGGATCTGGTTGAGATAGACCGCGCAGGCCAGGCCGAGCGGGACCGTGATCGCCAGGGCGATGGCGATCATGATGAGGGTGCCGAGCATCGCGTGGGTGATGCCACCGCGGGTGATCGGGTCGAGCGGGCCCGCAGCCCGCATGTCCTCGGTGAAGAAGTTGCCGTGCGGCAGCGCCTCGCGACCGCGCCAGGCGGTGAAGCCGACGACGAGGGCGAGCGCCGAGAACAGCAGCAGGGCGGCCGTCCACAGTACGACGGTCATGACCCGGTCGCGTACGGTCTGGCCGTCCTCCTCCAGCCCGGTCAGCACCGCGTAGAGCGCAAGGAAGGCCAGGTAGGCGGTGACGGTGAAGCCCAACGCACCCGAGAACTGGGCGAGTTCGCCGTACAGCAGGATCGTGACGCAGACCGCGGCGGCGGCGGCCCCGGTCAGGGACAGGACGCCCGAACGGGTGGGGCCGCCGATGCGGCGGGGCTGGTCGGGGGCGGGCTCCGGCGGGGCGGCGACGGCCGCCGGGACCGGGGCGGTCTCGGCCGCCCCTGCTTCGATTTCTACGACGGTCATCTCAGGCCTCGCTCTGTGCACCGGACCGGGAGCGGGCCACGACGGAGGAGGCGGTGAAGTTGACCGCCAGGGTGAGCAGGAACAGCGCCAGGCCCGCTGCCATCAGCGCCGACATGCCGAAGGTGGAGGCGTCTCCGTAGTGCAGGGCGATCAGTGAGGAGACCGAGTTGGAGCCGGTCTGCAGGATGTGCGGCTGGATGACGAAGACCGGCGAGATGATCAGGTAGACCGCGATGGTCTCGCCGAGCGCCCGTCCGAGGCCGAGCATCGTGCCGCCGATGATGCCGCCCTTGCCGTAGGGCAGGACGACCGCGCGGATCATCCCCCACCGGGTGGCGCCCAGCGCGTACGCGCCCTCGCGCTCACCGGCCGGGGCCTGGGCGAACACCTCGCGCATCACCGAGCACTGGATCGGCGCGACCATGAGCGCGACGACGATGCCGGCGACGAAGGTGGAGGCGGTGTACACGCTGTCGGTGGCGAGGGGCTCGCCGGGCTGGGCGCCGTCCACCGTGAACAGCGGAATCCAGCCGAACCAGGTGGAGAGCCAGCGCGAGAGCCCGATGACGTGCTGCTGGAGGAAGAACAGTCCCCACAGTCCGTACACCACGGACGGTACGGCCGCCATCAGGTCGACCATCGTCACGAGGGTGTGGCGAAGCTTGCGCGGGGCCACGTCGGAGATGAACAGCGCGGTGCCGACGGCGAGCGGTACGGAGAAGACGACCGCGACGGCGGCGATCAGCAGCGTGCCGGTGAGCACGGCCGCGATGCCGAACCGGTGGACGTCGGGCTGCCATTGGGCGGTGGTGAGGAAGGAGAAGCCGGTGACGCGGAGCGCCTGAAAGGCCCTCAGCAGCAGGAAGAGTCCGACCGCGGCCATGACGGCGAGGACGACGACCCCACTGGCGGTGAGCTGGTAGCGGAAGATCCGGTCACCGATGCCACGGGCCGCGGGCTTCCGGCGGGGGGCCGGGCTGTCGGACTTCGGGGCCTCGACTCCCGGTCTGCCGGGCTCGGGACTCCCGTCCCTCGGACGCTCGTCCGCCGGGTTCTCGTCCCCCGGTCTGTGGGACTCCGGATTCTCGTCCCCCGGTCTGTGGGACTCCGGGTTCTCGCCCTCCGGGCTGTCGAATCCGGATCCGTCGGACTCCGAACTGCCGGAAGCCGACGTGTCCGAATCCGATCGGTCGGAATCCGGTCTGCCGGACTCCTGTGCTGTGGCCGCCACGGGTGGACCCCCCACTGTGGGAACGAATCTGCTCGCGCGCCGATCCGTCGGCGTCGCACGGGGCAGATTCAATGGCCGGATCGTGTCGCTCCAACGCGTGATCCATGGCGAGTCGAAGAACAGCACGTGTCTGTTGGGTGCAAGGCCTGGGGAGATGCCGAGGGTTTCCTATGGGCCGGGCACAGCAGAAAGGGCAGGCCCCGTGCCGTCAGCCGACGGTCGCGGTCCCGCCCCTCAGTCCTGCGCCGGACCAGCCGGCCTTGCTACGCCGAACTCGCCGAGCGCGGCGAGTCCGCCGGGCTCAGCGAGGAGAGTCTGTCCACGTCCCGGGCCGTCCCGGTCACCCCCGACAGAAAGCCCTGGGCGCGGGGGGATGCCCCGTCCGTCAGCCAGGCCGGGTCGATGTCGCACACCGCCACCCGCACCTCCGTGCCGACCAGGGCCAGGGGGAGGGTGTGGACGACCGTGGACGGGAAGCTGAGGATCGTACGGCCGATGGGGCCGCGCCGGGCGATCAGTTCCAGGGGGAGATCCGGGCGGACCACCTCCAGGCCCACCTCGACCGCCAGCCTGTGCAGTTTCTCGGGGCTCTCGCGGCGGTGGGCGAAGTAGCGCCGTGCGCCGTGCGCCGCGACGAGGCCGCGGACCGCTTCCAGATAGCGTTCGCCGTCCACCACGCCCGTCTCCACGAGGGAGGTGCCCACCAGGTCCGCGCTCTTGGTGAGGCGCGGCGGGCCGAAGCGGAACCGGGTCCAGGAGAAGTCGTTGGCGGTGACCGTGACCCCGGCCGGGGCCTCGTCGATCGGCATCGACGAGAACACCTCCACGGCGCGCCGCGCGCGCGGCGTCAGCCTGCGCCGCGCCACCGCCGAGACCGGCGCGAAGAGCAGATCACGGGCGCCGGGACGGCCACCCTTGCGGTGCCAGCGCACCAGACGTTCGCCGCGGGCGAGCTGGGCGACGAACTCCATGGTCGCCGTGCCGTCGTCCACCACCACCAGCTCGCGGGCCCGGGTGATGGTCAGCAGCAGCTGGACGTAGCGGGAGAAAGGGTCCCCCATCACCACCCGGCGGGCCCGGCGCAGCAGGGGGGTGAGGCCGCCGACCGTCCGGAACGGCGCCGCCGCGCCGCCCCGGGCTTCCTCCCAGCGGACCTCGTGGCCCTCGTCCCGGGCCAGTTCCGCCATGCGGCGCAACTGGCCGCGGGTCATCGGGTCGGTGGGCGAGAGCACCACGAGGATGAACTTCTCGCGCGCCGGGCCCGCCGAAGCCGCCGCGGCCGAAGGCCCCGCACCGGTGGCCCCCGGGCCTGTCGCCGCCGTGCTCCCCGCGCCGGACCGGGGTCCGCCCTGCGCGGGGATGGCCGCCCCGCGCTCGGACGCACCGCTCCCCTGTGTGCGAAGCGCGTGCGCGTGTGCCCACTCCAGGACGTTCAGGAGCTGGACCGGGCTCTCCACGAAGGCAAGCGTGGGCTGGCCGGCGGATCCGGCGCGGGGGCTCATCGGCGTGTGACCGTCGCGTAAGGCGCTCAGACCGACACCGGCTCACCGGCGGCCGCGGCGATCTCCGCCTCGGCGACCACGCCGGCGACGCGGCGCAGCTTCTTCATCGGGCCGAGCTCGGAGTCGTAGACCTTCTTGACGCCGTCACCGAGGGAGGCCTCGATGGTGCGGATGTCACGGACGAGGCGGACGAGACCCTGCGGCTCGACGGAGGCGGCCTGGTCCGACCCCCACATGGCGCGGTCGAGCGTGATGTGGCGCTCGACGAAGGTCGCACCGAGCGCGACCGCGGCGAGGGTGGTCTGCAGACCCGTCTCGTGGCCGGAGTAGCCGATCGGCACGTTCGGGTACTCCTTCTCCAGCGTGTTGATCACGCGGAGGTTGAGCTCCTCGGCCTTGGCCGGGTAGGTCGAGGTGGCGTGGCACATGAGGATGTTGTCCGAGCCCAGGACCTCGACCGCGTGGCGGATCTGCTTCGGGGTCGACATGCCCGTGGAGAGGATGATCGCGCGGCCGGTGGCGCGCAGCGCCTTCAGCAGCTCGTCGTCGGTCAGGGACGCGGAGGCGACCTTGTGGGCCGGGACGTCGAACTTCTCCAGGAAGGCGACGGCCTCGGTGTCCCACGGGGACGCGAACCAGTCGATGCCCTTCTCCTTGCAGTACTCGTCGATCTGACGGTACTCGTCCTCACCGAACTCCACGCGGTGGCGGTAGTCGATGTAGGTCATCCGGCCCCAGGGGGTGTCGCGCTCGATGTCCCACTGGTCGCGCGGGGTGCAGATCTCCGGGGTGCGCTTCTGGAACTTCACGGCGTCGCAGCCGGCCTCGGCGGCCACGTCGATCAGCTTGAAGGCGTTCTCCAGCTCACCGTTGTGGTTGATGCCGATCTCGCCGCAGACGTAGACGGGCTTGCCCGGGCCGACCTCACGCGAACCGAACATGCGCAGACGGGAGTTGGTGCTCATGGCAGAAGATGTCCTTACTTGGTGAGGGAATCGAGAGAGGGGCCGAGGATCCAGCTGGCGATCTCTCGGATGGCGCCGTCGCCACCGGGGAGGGTGGTGACCGCGCGTGCGGCGCCGCGCACGACGTCGTGGGCGCTCGCGACCGCCACGGGCCAGCCGACGAGGGCGAAGCACGGGAGGTCATTGACGTCGTTGCCGACGTAGAGCACGCGCTCAGGCGCGATGCCCTGCTCCTCGCACCACTGCTTCAGTGCGAGGTCCTTGCGGTCGATGCCGTGCAGGACCGGGATCTTGAGCTTCCGGGCCCGTGCGGCGACGACCGGGTTCTGCTCCGTGGACAGGATGAGCATCGTCAGACCGCTCTTGCGCAGCGCGGCGATGCCGAGGCCGTCCCCGCGGTGCACGGAGACGAACTCGTGTCCGTCGGAGTCGATCAGCACCCTGTCGTCGGTCTGGGTGCCGTCGAAGTCGAGTACGACCGCGTCGATGTCGGCGGCGGTCGGTAGGGCGCCGGGCCGCGCGCCGTCGAAGTGGGGCGCGAGGGCGCGGGCACGGGCCAGGTCGTGCGGGTCGTCGATCTCCAGCACGCGGGCCGGGTCGGTGCGCACGAGTTCGGTGCGGCCGAAGAAGCGGTGCCGGTGCTCGCGCAGCCCGGCGGCGTCCATCGCGTACGCGGCGCCGGTCTCCAGCAGGTCCTGGGGGCGGTCCTGGCGGCGCGGCCGGAAGGACTTGTCGTGGTTGACGCCGTACCCGCCGTCGGTGGCCGTGGAGTTGGCGATCCGGGTGGCGCCGCCGACCTCGCCGGTGCGCTGGGAGCCGATCACGGGGGCGGGCTCGTCCGCCGCGTCGCGCCAGATGAAGCCGTGGAAGGGCGCCACCGTCAGGGCCGTGTCCGCGCCGTTCTCGACGACCGCGGCGGCCACCCCGTCGACGTCCTCACGGACGAGGAAGGGGCTGGTGCACTGGACCAGCAGCACCACGTCCACGGGCGAACCGTGCAGCGTCTCGTGGGCGTCCATGGCGTGCAGGACGGCGTCCTCGGAGGTGGCCGTGTCGCCGGCGATGGCGGCGGGGCGCAGCACGACCTCGGCGCCGGCCTCGCGGGCGGCGGCGGCGATCGCCTGGTCGTCGGTGGAGACCACGACGTCGGTGACGAGCCGGGCGGCCAGGCACTCGCGCACGGCGCGGGCTACCAGCGGGACCCCGCCGACCGGGGCGAGGTTCTTCGCGGGCACACCCTTGGAGCCGCCGCGCGCGGGGATCACCGCGAGCACACGGCGCACCGGCGCCGCCTGTCCCGCTTCCGGGTTGGACATGGGTTCAGCTCCTTGGAGTCCTTGGCGTGGGAACCGCTCGTTCACAGCTCCCCCATCCGTCGGATCACGGGCGCCACGCGCTGCACTCCGTGGCGGTAGGCGCCACGCGCGGCGCGGCGGACGATCTGGCGTACGGGGCTCGGCGCCTTGTCGGCGGCGGGCGCGCCGGGCAGCGGGCTGCCGTCCGGGGCGAGGTGGTGGCGGGCGAGGACGCCGGGCAGATAGCCCGGCGCGGTCACGGGGGTGTAGTAGGGCGCGAGGGGCGGGAGTTCGCCGGCGGCGAGCAGCCCGGTGATGCGCTCGCGCGCCTCGTCGAAGGCGGTCGCGTACGAACCTCCCCCAGAGGGGGTACCCCCAGCCGCGACGCCCTGCCGCGACACCCACTCCGCGTCCGGCGCGGGCTCGTGCCCGGCGTCGAGCTGGTCCCAGGAGGCGAGGCAGCCGGAGCCCACGAAGTGGTGGTTGCCGAGCGCCTCCCGCACCCCGAGGTCGGTGAGCACGACGGTGGGGATCCGGCGGTGCAGCGACTCCAGGGCGGCCGTCGAGCTGACGGTGACCATCAGGTCGGTGCGGTCGAGGACCTCGCCCATGTTCCCGTACACCAGGCGGAAGTTGGTCGGCAGGTCTTCCTTCTGGGCCAGCTTCTGGTACGGCAGTTCCTCGATGTGCGTGGTGTGCTCGCCCGGCTTGGAGCGGAGTTTGAGGAGCACCTCGCGCTCGGGGTGCTTGCGGGCATGCCCGATCAGCCGCTCCAGCAGGTACGCCCGGTCCTTGCGGCTCTCGGGCACGGAGGGCTGCGCGGCGAAGACGACCGTGTACGGGTCGTTCTTCTCGTAGGCGGCACCCCCGAGGAAGGGCAGCGCCACCTCGGTCACCGACGAGGCGTCGGCGCCCACTCCCTCGTACACCGCGCGGAAACGCTCGGCGTCCTGGCGGGAGTTGGCGAGCACGAGGTCCGCGCCGTGGCGCAGCAGCAGGCCGTCGGCGAGCTTCTCGTAGACGACACCGACGTAGCCGGTGACGACCACAGGACGCCGGGCGCGCCCCTGCCAGGCGTGGGCGAGCCCGTGCAGCATCGCCTGGACACCGCCGCCGACGAGGGCGAGCACGAGGATGTCGTAGCTCTCCTTCGTCATCTCGCGCAGGAACTCGACGGCGGTCACCTCGCGAAGGGAGTCCGCGCGGACGCCGACCTCTTCGAGCTGGCGGGCGGTGGGGGTGGCACGGCCCCTCAGGAGGAAGCCGTCAAGCCGTATGCCCGAATCGACCGATTTGCGAGATTCGGTGGATTCGGTCGATTCGCTGGATGCGGTGAACTCCGACGGCGTGATGCGGTTCGCGGTGAGCGCACCCCACTTCCACCGGGTATCGGAATCGGCTAGGACGGCTACCCGAAGGGACTTCGCGGTACTGGCTGGCACATCGAAGACGCTAGGAAGCGATTCCGATGCTCAGCCCAACCGAAATACAACAAAGGGTTAACAGCACATCGCCGAACGGAGAATCAGGCCGTGAAACGCCGGGGAAACAGCTTGGTTCACTGTTCCGCCACGCGTCGTTCACCTGACATCAAGCCGGCGGTCAAGACGAATGCCGGGCCGCCGCCTAACGTCACAGGGGTGGTCAAGCTCTCCGTCATCGTGCCGTTCTACAACGTGCAGCAATACGCGCCAGACACCCTGAAGAGCCTGCGTGCGAACGCACGTGAGGACTTCGAATTCATTCTCGTCGACGACTGCTCGCGCGACGAGACCCCGGACATCCTCGCGCGCGCGGAGCGCGAGCTTCCGGGCGCGGTGTACGTCCGCCACGAGAAGAACGGAGGGCTGGCGACCGCACGCAACACGGGAATCGACAAGGCGCGCGGCGACTACCTCACGTTCCTCGACGGGGACGACTGGCTCGCACCCGGCTACTACCCCCAACTCCTCGCCGCTATCGAGGAGTTGGGCTGCGACTTCATCCGCACCGACCATGTCCAGTCCACCGCCCGGGCGCGCACCATCCAGCGGGTGCCGCAGGGCCGGCGCGGGGTGGTGATGAACCCGCGCGACGCGATCCTGCCCGCCGACCGCTCCACCTCCGTCGACTACGCGTACGCGTGGGCCGGCGTCTACCACCGCCGGCTCGTCGACCGCGGTCTGCTGCACTTCACCGACGGACTGCGCACGGCCGAGGACCGTCCGTGGATCTGGAAGCTGCACCGGGAGGCGGAATCCTTCGCCACGGTGGGGCTTCTCGGTGTCTTCTACCGGCGTGGTGTCGCCTCCTCACTCACCCAGATCGGCGACGTTCGCCAGCTGGACTTCATTCGCGCGTTCGACCAAGTGGTGGCCGAAACAGCCAAGGACCGGGACGCGGATAAACTGCTCCCCAAGGCTGTTCGCACATATTGCGCAATCATTTCCCATCATCTGGGATCCATCGAAAGGTTCGAGCCGGCGGTGGCACGGAAACTGAAGTCGATGAGCGCTGCCGCGCTACGGCGTATGCCGCAGGACGTACTCGACGAGGCCCTCGACTCCATGGACATCCAGCGGGCCTCGCGCCTGCGCCGGCTGCGCCGCCGTCCCGCCTCCTCGGGGGTGGCCGCGTGACGACGCAGATCTTCCTGGCGTCGACGCTCTACGGCACGGCGACCCTGGCCGCGGCGCTGGACAGCGACTGCTTCACGCCCGCCGACCGGCGCATACTCCTCGTCTGCAACAACGCGGCGACGCCCGAGACGACGCCCGGCCTGGACGAGATGCCCGGTTTCGAGCAGCTGCGCCGCCGCTTCGACGAGGTCATCTCCTGGAACGAGACCATCACCCCGTTCCACCCCGGCGGCTGGGCTCCACGGCTGGACGACGTCCCGCTCTGGGAGAGGTACCTCCGCCTCCTGTGGAACCTCGGCGACGACGACATCGAGCTGATCGTCGAGTCGATCCAGGTCAATCCGGCGCTCGGGTTCTGTCAGCTCTTCACCGGCGCGCCCGTCACGGTGTACGCGGACGGCCTGATGAGCTACGGCCCCACCCGCAACAAGATCGACCCGCTGGTCGGCACCCGTATCGACCGCCTGCTCCACCTGGACCTGGTGCCCGGCCTCAAGCCGCTGCTGCTCACCGAGTTCGGTGTCGAGCCGGAGATCGTGCCGACCGAGGCGTTCGCCAAGGTCCTCACCGAACTGGAGAACACCGGCGACGCGCTGCCGTCCCTCGACGCTCCGGCGCTGCTGCTCGGCCAGTACCTCTCCGCGCTCGGCATCCTCACCGCCGAGGAGGAGGAGGACCTCCACGTACGGATGCTGAAGGGCGCGGTCGCGCTCGGGCACACCCAGGTGGTGTTCAAGCCGCACCCGACGGCCCCGGCGCGCTGGTCGCGCATCCTGGAGAAGGAGGCGGAGAAGCTCGGCGTCGATCTGACGGTGCTCGACACCCCCGTCCTCGCCGAGGTCCTCTACCAGCGCATGCGTCCGGCGCTGGTCGTGGGCTGCTTCTCCACCGCTCTGCTCACCGCCTCCGCGCTCTACGGCCTGCCGGTCGCCCGCATCGGCACCGAGGCCCTTCTGGAGCGTCTGACGCCGTACGAGAACAGCAACCGCGTCCCCGTCACGATCGTCGACGCGCTGCTGCCCGAGCTGACCAACCGCAAGGCGGTCACGAGCCGGCGCCAGGGCATCGAGGTCGACGCCCTGAACGCACTCGTGCGCGCCGTGGGCTTCGCGATGCAGCCGAAGATCTACCCCGGGCTGCGCGCCGAGACCGAGCTGTACCTGACCAAGCATCTCAACCCGCACACCTGGCGGTACTTCAAGCGGCGCCGGCTCACCTCACTGGTGCTGCCCGGCGGGATCCCCGTCCAGCTCGCGTTCATCCCGCGCAACGCGACCGTCCGCAAGGTCGCCCGCCGGGCCCGCGAGCTGCGTCGTGGCGCCAAGCGCTGACACCCGCCGCCACGACCGACCCCGTCGACGCCCCCGTCCCGGCCACCGGGGCGGGGCGTCGTGCCGCCCCGCGGCGACGGCCGACGAGGCGCATGCGTCCCGGCTCCGACCCCATGATGCCTGTGTGACAGCCCGGTTCGGGCCGCGGGTGTCATGGATCGGAGGCCACCGGGTAGGCGCACCGCGCTCGTCGTACGTCCCACCCCGCGACAGGGTCACTCCCCATCTGCTGCCTCGTCGAGAGAGTCCGGCATGACCACGTCCGAGCAGACCATGGCCGCCCCCGACCCGGGCTCCGCCCCGACCCCGACCGCTGTGGGCCCGACGCCTCCCCTGTCGCCGGCCGCCGCCCCGTCCCCCGCCCCCGTCCGCCCCCGCGGCGGCGGAGCCCGGCTGCGCGCCCTCGACGGGCTGCGGCTGGTGGCGGCGCTGATGGTCGCGGCCTATCACTACGGCGGGCGCGACGGCGAGGTCACCCAGGCCTGGGGAAGCTCGCCCCGGCACCAGTTCCCCACCCTGCACCCCTTCTTCGCCTACGGCTGTCTGGGCGTGCAGATATTCTTCGTGATCAGCGGCTTCGTCATATGCATGAGCGGCTGGGGCCGGCCCCTGCGCTCCTTCTTCGCCTCCCGCGCCTCCCGGCTGCTGCCCGCGTACTGGGCCGCGATAGTCCTGGTGACAGCGGTGTTCGCACTGCCGGCCGTGGCCTACAAGGCGGTCTCGCCCAGCGACGCGCTGGTGAATCTGACGCTGATGCAACAGCCGCTCGGCGTGGACCGCGTCCTCGGCGTCTGCTGGACCCTGTGGGCGGAGATACGCTTCTACGCCCTGTTCGCCCTGTGCATCGTGCTGCCGGGCGCGAACCGGCGGCGGGTCATCCTGTTCTGCGCCTGCTGGACCCTGGCGGCGGCCATCGCGCAGGGCGCACAGATGCCGCTGCTGAACATCGTCCTGATGCCCGAGTACGCTCCGTTCTTCATCGGTGGCATCGGGCTCTACCTCGTGCACCGCGACCGGCGCGACGCGTACGCGTGGGGCATCGTGGCCGTGAGCTGGCTCATAGGCCAGCACTACGCGGTGCGGGGCCTGTGGCACGCCGCGGACGCGCCCGGCTTCTCCTACCGCAGCGCCTCCGGCATCATCCTGGTCGTCACCCTGGGCTTCGTCGCCGTCGCCGCGATCGCGCTGGGCCTGTTCGGCTGGGCGAACTGGCGCTGGCTGACCGTCGCGGGCGCCCTGACGTACCCCTTCTACCTCGTCCACGAACACCTGGGCTGGGTCGTCATCCACGCCCTGCACGAGGGGCTGGGCATCCCGTCCTACGGCACGTTCCTGCTGACGGTCGCCGCCATGCTGCTGCTGGCCTGGCTGCTCAACCGGTTCGTGGAGGATCTGCTCACACCGAGGATCCGCAGGGTCCTGACCCGGCCGGGGCCCGCCTGATCGCGTACCGGTACGGCCGCTACGAGCTCGCCAGCGACAGCTTCACCGCGAAGCCGAGGAAGAGGGCGCCCGCGGCCGAGGTGGCCCCCGCCGACAGACGCTTACGCCGGCGGAAGGCCGCGGCCAGGCGCGTACCGCTGAATATCAGCGCGGTGAGGTAGAGGAAGCTGGCGAGCTGCGCGAAGGCGCCGAGGACGACGAAGGAGAGCGCCGGGTAGGCGTACGCCGGGTCGACGAACTGCACGAAGAAGGCGACGAAGAACAGGATCGCCTTGGGGTTGAACAGGCTGACCACCAGCGCACGGCGGAAGGGCCGCTCCGCGGCGGGGCCCGCGACCGGGGCCTCCTCCTCCACGGTCTTCGCCCGACGGGTCCGCCACATTCCCCACGCGGCGCGCAGCATCCCGATGGCGAGCCACGTCAGATAACCGGCCCCGGCGTACTTCACGATCCCGAACAGCACGGCGTTCGCCTTGAGCAGCGAGGCGACTCCGGCCGCGGACAGGGTCATCAGCACGGTGTCTCCGCACCACACTCCGGCCGCCGCGGTATAGCCGGCTCGCACACCACGTCGGGCCGCGACGGAGAGGACGTACAGGGAGTTGGGGCCGGGCAGGAGGACGATCAGGACGAGGCCTGCCAGGTAGGTGGGGAGATCGATGACGCCGAACATGGACAGGAGTGTCGCACGGGGGTACGACAGTCCCGTTCCGGGTGTCGACGGGTGAGACGGGAAGGTCAGTCGTCGCCGTCGAGGAGGGTGTCGACGGCGAACTCGACAGCGACGCCGACCGACTCGGGGACGGGGACGGTGGTACCACGCTTGTAGCGCGCGGGACCGGACACCTGCCGTCGACCGGGTCCTCGTGAGCCTCCCCTGGAGAGTCTCCACGCGGTGCCCAGGCAGTGCACGGGAGAGCAGGTCGGCGCCCTGACCCGACGTCAGCTCGTGTTGCGGTACGGCCGCGGCATCCTCCATTTCGGGACTCACTCCGCACGAGCGTAACCGGGAGTGCATGGATTCCGCCCCCGATCACCCATTCGGACGAATTGCCCAGGTCAGAACGCATCCGACGGCACATACGTCCCCCAGACCTCCCGCAACGCGTTGCACACCTCGCCCACCGTCGCGCGGGCCTTGAGCGCGTCCTTCATCGGGTACAGGACGTTGTCCTCACCCGCGGCGGCCTTCCGCAGGGAGGCCAGGGCCGCGTCCACGGTCTGCTGATCGCGTTCCGCGCGGAGCCTGGCGAGGCGTTCGGCCTGCCGGGCCTCGATCGCGGGGTCCACCCGCAGCGGCTCGTAGGGCTCCTCCTCGTCGAGCTGGAAGCGGTTCACACCCACCACGACCCGCTCACCGGCGTCGGTCTCCTGCGCGATCCGGTACGCGTTGCGCTCGATCTCCCGCTTCTGGAAGCCGTGCTCGATCGCAGGCACCGCGCCGCCGAGGTCCTCGACCTTCCGCATCAGCTCCAGCGCCGCCGCCTCCACGTCGTCCGTCATCTTCTCGATCACGTAGCTGCCCGCGAAGGGATCGACCGTCGCCGTCACGTCCGTCTCGTACGCCAGCACCTGCTGCGTACGCAGCGCCAGCCGCGCGGACTTGTCCGTCGGCAGCGCGATCGCCTCGTCGAAGGAGTTCGTGTGCAGCGACTGCGTCCCGCCCAGCACCGCGCCCAGACCCTGCACCGCCACTCGCACGAGGTTCACCTCCGGCTGCTGCGCCGTCAGCTGCACCCCCGCCGTCTGCGTGTGGAACCGCAGCATCAGCGACTTCGGGTTCCGCGCCCCGAACTCCTCCCGCATCACCCGCGCCCAGATCCGGCGCGCCGCCCGGAACTTGGCGACCTCCTCCAGGATCGTCGTCCGCGCCACGAAGAAGAACGACAGACGCGGCGCGAAGTCGTCCACGTCCATCCCGGCCGCGACCGCGGTGCGCACGTACTCGATACCGTCCGCGAGCGTGAAGGCGATCTCCTGCGCGGGGGAGGCGCCCGCCTCCGCCATGTGGTAGCCGGAGATCGAAATGGTGTTCCACTTCGGGATCTCGGCCCGGCAGTACTTGAAGATGTCCGCGATCAGCCGCAGCGACGGCTTCGGCGGGAAGATGTACGTCCCGCGCGCGATGTACTCCTTCAGCACGTCGTTCTGGATGGTGCCCGTCAGCTTCTCGGCCGGCACCCCCTGCTCCTCCGCCACCAGTTGGTACAGCAGGAGCAGCAGCGCCGCCGGAGCGTTGATCGTCATCGACGTCGACACCTTGTCCAGCGGGATCCCGCCGAAAAGCACCCGCATGTCGTCGACCGAGTCGATGGCCACCCCCACCTTGCCGACCTCACCGTGCGCGATCGGCGCGTCGGAGTCGTGGCCCATCTGGGTGGGCAGGTCGAAGGCCACCGACAGACCCGTCGTGCCGTTCGCGATCAGTTGCTTGTAGCGGGCGTTGGACTCCGTCGCCGTGCCGAATCCGGCGTACTGCCGCATCGTCCACGGGCGGCCCGTGTACATGCTCGGATACACCCCCCGGGTGAACGGGTACGCGCCCGGCTCACCCAGCTTCTCCGCCGCGTCCCAGCCCTCCAGGGCGTCCGGCCCGTACACCGGCTCGATGGGCAGCCCCGACTCCGACTCGCGCGTCATGGTGTGTGCCTCCGCGTTGCTTCGTGACCCGGCTTCGAGACCCGGCTCGGTTACCCGGCTTTGGTTACTCGCCAGTAGACAACTGTCGCCACGGACTGTAGCGGCGGCCGTGCGCCGCGTGGAGGTCCGTCGGCTGGGACCTTGCTCACAACCATGCTCCTTGGTTCGGTGGCGGTCACGCAGGGGGAACATCTCGGGGACACGGCGGCGCCTGGGAGCGGTGGTCGCGGTGGCGCCGGCAGGGCGGGCGCGGACAGGGGGAGCGGGCATGGGTACGGAGCGCTGGGGACGATCCCTCGTCGGGGTGGCCGGGGCGGTCGCGCTCACCGCCGTGGCCGGCTGCACGGCGCAGCCCCTGGGCGCCCAGGGGGGTGACGGCAGGGGCCGTTCACCGGTGCACATCGAGATCCCGCACACTCCCTCCGGCACCGGCACCCGGAGTGCCGCGCCCACCCCGGGGACGCCGTCCGCCGCCCTGCTGAGACGCGGGGACTCGGGCCTTCAGGTGCGCGAACTGCAGGCCCGGCTGCGCCAGGTCGACTGGCTGTTCGACGGGCCGACGGGGACCTACGACGACCTCACCGAGAACGCCGTAAGAGGCTTCCAGGGCAAACGGGGGCTCGCGCCGACGGGCGAGGTCGACCCGGTCACCTGGCAGCGGCTGCTGAGCATGACGCACGAGCCCGGCACATGGGAGCTGTATCTGATGGGCGGGCAGCCGGCCGCCGCGCCGGACCCGCGCTGTCTGACGGGCCGGGTGCTGTGCATCAGCAAGCGGACCCGCACGCTGCGCTGGATGATCGACGGACAGACGCTCTCGACGATGGCGGTCCGGTTCGGCACGCAGAACACACCCACCCGAGAAGGCGTGTTCCGGATCTACTGGAAGTCACGCCACCATGTGTCCACGCTCTACGACGCCCCGATGCCGTACGCGATGTTCTTCAGCGGGGGCGAGGCGGTGCACTACTCGTACGACTTCGCGGCGCGCGGATACGCCGGGGGCTCCCACGGATGCGTGAACGTACGGGACGAGGCCGCGATCGCGACGCTGTTCTCCCAGGTGAGGACGGGCGACAAGGTCGTCGTCAGCAGGTGAGAGGAGCCGACGGGGAAGCGTGTGGGGCGCGGGCGGGACCGGGGGAACGTGTCCCGCCCGCGCCAGGGCACCGAGCCGTGGGTACGGGGGGAACCCCGGCTCTGTGCGACGGCCGATGACCAGTCGGCTCACTCATTACTGCGTAGCGGGGGCCGAAAGTGTCACACCCGTTTGGAAGATAATTCAAAAAAACACGAAACCGCAGGTCAGGCATGGTCTGGCGTGGACAGGGCCGAGACCGGGGCCGATGAGGCGCCCAAGGGGACGCCGAACAGACCGCTACCGCCGGGCCGTATGTGGCCCTCGTCGTCACCGCTGCCGCCGTGGTCGTCGCCGCCACCACCGTGACCGTGGCCGTGGCCGTCCTCGCCGCTCGAGCCGTTCCCGTCCTGGCCGGAGCCCTGGCCGTCGCCGCCGCCCCAGCGGCCCTCGCCGTCGCCCAGCACGCCCTTGCAGAAGGTCTTCACCCGTCCGCTGCCACCCGCCGCGTCCTGCAGATCGCGCAGCCGGTCGGCGCGTAGTTCCCGGCCGACGGCCATGTCACGGCAGGACGAGCGCAGGGCGAGCCACCAGTTCCGGGTGTGTCCGCTGCCGTGGTCGTCGCCGGGGCCCGCCGAGCCGCTCGCGCTGGGACCGGCGCCTGCCTCGTCGTACGAGGAACCGCCCGGCGTGGACCCGCCGGCGTCCGGCGTCGGTGGCAGGGGTGTGCCGGTCTCCGTGGCGTCGGGCGTGGGCATCGGCTGCGGCGGCGACACGGCCGCCGACACGGACGCCCCGGGTCCCGGCTCCTTGTGGAAGGGTGCCGGCAGGACTCCGGTTCCGGCCGCGACCGCGACTCCGCCGATCATCCCGGCGGCCAGCGCGGCGGCCAGGCCGAACCGCAGGGGACGCCCCCAGTGGCGGCCTCGACCGTTTGCGGCGGGACGCCCGAGACGCACCAGCCCGGCGTCGGCGCCCTGATGGGCGGCGTACTCGGCATGCCCGGCATCAAGCCGGCCGGACGCCTCCCGGGCCTGGTCCGCGCCGGTGCGCGCGGCTCGGAACGCGGCCAGCGCGGCGGCCTCGCCCGGCAGTTCCTCGCTGGTCAACGGGGGTGTGACGGCGAGTGAGGCAAGGGTTTCGGCAAGCCTTGCGGCCTGTTCCTGTGCGTCGTCGTCGATGGCGTCCAGCGGCTCTCCACGTAGCAGACGCTCCGCCGCGTCGCCGTTCAGCCACCTGTACTGCTCGTCGGCCATCACATGTCCCTCTGCGTACGCGAACGCATATGCGTCACACCGGCAGACGTCACCGGGCGCCTGTGGGTTCCGCGTTGGGGAGGCATGGCGCTGAGCACGTCGGCCGATTCCGGATCCCCGTCGGGACCGGCGATCAGCTCCGCGAGCCTTTTGAGCCCGCGGTGGGCCGCCGTGCGGACGGCCCCGGGGCGCTTGCCGAGCGTCTCGGCCGCGGACTTGGCGTCGAGGCCCACGACCACGCGCAGCACGACGGCCTCCGCCTGGTCCTGCGGGAGCTGGGCTATGAGGGAGAGGGTGTGGCCGGTGGCCAGGGCCTCCATGGCCTCGCCCGCCGTGTCGGACTCGGCCGCCTTGCCGGTCAGCTCCGTCTCGTCGCCGCCGATCGCGGGGCGGCGCCCACGCATCCGTATGTGGTCGAGCGCGCGGTTGCGGGCGATCCGCGCCGCCCAGCCGCGGAACCGGTCGGCGTCTCCGCTGAACCGCTCCAGGTCACGGGCGATCTGCAGCCACGCCTCGGAGGTGACGTCCTCCGCGTCCGGATCCCCGACCAGCGTCCGCACATATCCGAGCAGCCGTGGGTGCACGGCGCGGTACACGGTACGGAACGCGGTCTCGTCCCCGACCTGGGCCGCAAGTACCGCGGCGGTCAACTCCGCGTCGTCCCCCAGCACCCGAACTGCCCCTCTGTGCGCCTCAGCCCGCACGCTCCCGCGGACCGGGTTCTCACTGTCGTGATTCCTCATCGTTCGTTGCGGTCTGCTGCCGCTCGTGATGTGCGGCGGATCCTCTCACCGGATTTACTGATCATCCTCGGTCGGCGCGAAAGGCACGTTACGACTTGAAACCGGTCTACGTCCATGTCCGCACGCCCCGCAACCGACCCGTGACGCGGCGGGGTGTGACAGAAAACGCATCCACGGCGCTGTAGAGAGTACGGGCCGCCGCGCGGCCCGTACCGCGCGACGGCCGGGGCCTCTCCTGTGGGGGGTGGCGGCCCCGGCCGTTGCCATCGGTACACGAGGGTCGAGTGGTACGCGTTTTCTGTACTCCTTCTTACCCGTGGGCGGTAACGCGGACCGTCCGTCCCCGCCCCCTTCATCCCGACTCCCCGAGTTCGCGCGCGAGTCGCTTCCAACCGGGTGGGCGGCGGTGCGGACCGCGCCGGAGCGCTTGCCGAGCACCCGGGCGGCGGCGGGCGCGTGCGGCGGGATTCCTCTCCCTGGCCCGACGCTGTCCTCGTTCGTGGCGAGTGGTCTCGCGTCCCCTCACGCGGGGCACCCCCGGTCGTGCCCATGCCGCTGAGGTCCTCGGCGTCCGCTCGTACGTGATCGTCACCGGCCGTCGGGTTCCGGGGCCGGCGCCTGTCAGTAGCTGCCGTCCCCCGTCGCGTCCCGGCACAGCAGCCGCAGCGAGCCTTCGCCGTGGTAGCAGCGACGGGCCTCCTCGATCGGGTCCCACAGCCGGCCGTCGGGGGTGCGCACCCAGTGGTCGCCGCCGGTCGCCCACCACTCGCCGCCGGTCAGCCGTACGACCACCTCGCCCGCGTACGCGCCGAAGCCGCGCAGCGCGGCCCGCACGGCGTCGTAGGGCGCGCCCTGACCGCGTATCTCCTCGATCGTCCGGTCCAGCCGCCACAGGCTCTGTGCCGAGTAGTCGAGTCGCAGCCGGGCGCCCTCGCGCAGGGCCGTGACGGCGTCGGCCGCCCAGCGCGCGGGCTTGGTGGCGGCGGGGGGCCTGGTCACCTCAGTTGCGTTCACAACCGGAAGAGCGCGGTGCCGCCGGGAAACGTCACGCCCCCCGGACGGACTCCCCGACACCGGCGCAGGACCGCCCCACCGCCGCACCGGACGGACACAGGATCCTTGCACGCGAGGAGGTTTACGCAGGCCGGGGCCGCGGCACTGGGGCCTGTCGTCGAACTGGCGTCGTCGCCCGGAGGGCGGCCTGCGACGTCAGGTGTGCTCTGGGGGGTGCCCCCTGCTCGAAGAGCTCGGGGGAGTGCCGGGCGGAAGCCCTCGCACTGGAGGTACGTGGTGTTTTGCCCGGTGCGGCGGTGGGGGAACCGCCCGCGCGAGCGAAGCCGAGCGTCGGGGAGCGTGCATGGCGCCGCGGGGCAGGCGGGAGTTTGACGACAGGCCCTAGGAACGGCCGCGGGCGCGGCGGGAGACCACCGCCTGCAGCACCCGCCGGCCCTCGGTCGCCACGTCACGGGCCTGGCGCAGTCCGGTCGCGCCGTGACCGCCGACCAGTTCCAGGACGGCCGTCTGGCGCCGCAGTTCGGCGGCGACGAGGGGTGACATGCCGTCGGTACGGCCCTCGCGGTGGGCCGCCACGGAGGACTCGCCGTCGCCGTCGGCGGGGTCCAGCAACTGGTGGATCCGCAGCGCGTCGACGGAGCAGGCGTCGGCCCACCGGCGCAGGGCGTCGGCGGTGGGCTCGACGGGGACGCCCTCCAGCATCCGGCGGGCGAGTCCCGCGGCCTCGGCCTCGAAGGCGCAGTCCGCGGTGGAGTCGTCCTCCTGCGGCAGCTGAGTCCCCAGTGCGGCCCGCGCCTTGGCGAGCCGCTCCTCCCACTCGCGGCCCTCGACCAGGCTCGCCCACAACGGGCGCAGGGTGTCGTCGTCGCCTCCGAGGAGGGGGACACACCGATCCAAACAAGCCAGTCCGCTTGCCGCGAGCCCTCGCTCGTCGGCCTGTCCGATCAGGTCCACCAGGCTCATGACGCCTCCTCGAAACCCTCGACGGGGCGCCTCGTCTCTACGGAGCCCGCACTTCCCCTTACTGCGTGCGACGGACTGTGAGTGTCACAGACCGGCACCCCACCGTGCCGGTCGGGTGCCGGTCGAGATCCCTAACGGAGCGAGGAGCTGATTCAAGCCATCTGTGCCCCGGTTCCGTCGCCGGGTTCCGAATAGACCACAGCGACACGGGGCGCGCTCCCGGAATGCAGTATTCCGGACGATCGGGGTGCCGCCCTCCGGGCCGGACACCCCGGTCCGCCCTCATCCGAGACGGTCCGCCAGCTGATGGAACTGTGCCCAGGACAGCGTCGGCGTGCGCGGGTCCCACAGCTTCTGGATCGTCGCCCGCAGCGGCATCCGGATCCCGGCCGCGACCTGGTCCTGCGTCTGCGCGTTCGGCCGGTCGCCCCACACCGCGAACACTCCGCCGAGGATCTGCCCGTCGTACTGCGCGGGCACCGCCGTCGTGCCCCGGACCACCCGCGGTGTCCACTGCTCGTAGATCCGCTGACCGGTGGGGTAGACGAAGGTCTGCGGCTGGCCGAGCACGTAGTAGAGGAGGTCGTCGTTGTAGACGATCAGCTGCCGGCCCGCGCTCAGATACGAGGTAGGCGGCCGGGCGCCGGCCTCCTTGCCGGTCCAGTACGCGACCTGGAGGTCCTTGGCCGGCGACACCGCGCTCGCCTGGTAGAAGCCGTCGTTCCAGGCGCGCATGGTGCGGCCGTGGCCGCGCATCACGTTCGCCCGGTCGTTGAGCCAGCCGGTCGCGAGGTCCGCCACGCCCGCCTGCGGGCCGTACTTCGCCCGCGCGGCGGCGACGAGCTGCGGGAAGGAGGCGGTCGGGTTCGCCACCGTGAGCGCCAGGTACTCGTCGCCGCCCAGGTGCCAGAAGGGAGCCGGGAACACGTCCGCGTACTCGTTGAGAAGGTCGTCCACGACCTTCGCGGCGGCGGGCTTGGAGATGTCGAGCGACCCCTGGAAGGTGACGCCGCGGGCGTTGCGCAGCTGGAGATCTGGGTGCGCGGCGATCACGGCACCCAGGTGGCCGGGCGAGTCGATCTCGGGAACGACGGCTATGTGCCGGCTCGCGGCGAGGTCGACGATCGTCTTGACCTCCGCCTTGCTGAGGTGCTGCGCGGAGACGATCTCGGGATGCGAGGAGGACTCGATCCGGAAGCCCTGGTCGTCGGAGAAGTGCAGCCCGATCTCGTTGTACTTCAGGTCGCCCAGCTCCCTGACGCGGTCCTCTATCCAGCCGGCCGTGTAGTACTTGCGGGCGATGTCGAGCATGAGGCCGCGCCGGGGCTTGGCCGGGGTGTCGTGGACGACGCCCTCGGGCGCGGTGCCGCCGCCGCGCACCTCCTGCTTGAGCGTGCGGGTGCCGTAGAAGACCCCGGCCTCACCCGGACCGGTGATCCGGACCTTCCCGTTCTGGACGGTCAGGACGTACGACTCCTGGTCGCCGCTCCCGGTCACGTCCAGCTCCACGTCACCGGCGCGCGCGCCGGTCTGCCCCCCGTACGCCACCCCCAGCTCCCCGGCCAGCAGTTGCCCCTCGTCGGCGAGAGAGGCGTCGTCCACGACCACCCGTTCCCCGGAGGCGGGCCGCCAGCCCGGACCGTGGGCGGGGGTGAACTCCCGGACGGCCGGAATGGTGCGGGGCGCCTGGGAGAGGGGGTAGGTGGGGGACGGGGTCGCGGCGGGGGTGCCGCCCGTGACCCTGGAGCCGGGAGATGTGCCGCCGCCGGACGGCCAGAACGCCACGGCCGCCGCGACCGCGCCCGCGGTGACGACTCCGGCCGCCAGCAGCAACCGGTTGCGCCTCGTGTGCGTCTCCCTCTCGGGAGCCCGTCGCCTGTGGCCGGTCACCGCGCCGCACCCCGCACCACACGCGCGGACGGACACACCGTGCCGGTAGGCCTCGGCTCCCCCTCACGCACCAAACCCGCATGTATTCGCTTTCGCTCAGCTTTCGCCCACACGCTACCCACCTCCAGGCATCCGACCCTCTTATCCGCTTTTATCCCTTTCGAACCTACGACGCCGGCGCCCTCCGATCGTCCACAGAACACCCCACGGCTCTCCCGTTCGGGTGAAATCGGGACAGGCGCTGGACGCCCGCCCGACCGCCGTCGATAGCGTGACGGCGCGTCCCCACCCTCCCTGCCGCCCCGGACGTGACGTCCGCACGACGCCACGCCGCCATCGCCGAGGATTCACGCTGCCCCCGCACCGTCTCCCCCGCCTCCCCGGCCCCACCGCCCTGCCGGCGCAACACCGCCCCCCGGCCCCCAACGGTCTGGAGGGGTTCAACTCCGCGCCCGGCGACGTGGTCCGGCACACCCTCCTGGCCTGCTGCCACAGCCTGCGCTGGGTCCATCGGGTCGCCGAGCACCGCCCCTACCCGGACGTGGACTCCCTGCTGGCCGCGGCCGACGAGGCGGCATACGACCTGTCACCTGCGGACCTCGCCGAAGCCCTGGCGGGCGAGAACCTCACCCAGCTGCCCGACGGCGCCTACTCCGCGGCCCACACCGCGCTGAGCGCCGCGCACGCGGCCTACGAGAGCCGATTCGGGCATGTGTTCGTCATCTGTCTGGACGATGTGGCCCCGGCCGAATCCGCCGACCTGATACTGGCGGCCATCCGATCACGATTGGCGAACGATCCGGAGGAGGAACGCCTGCTCGCGGCCGAGGAGCTGCGCAGGCTGGCGAGGGGCAGACTGACCCGACTCGTCCGGGATCCCTCGGGACGGCCGGTGGCGGAACGCTGCCAATAGGCCGTCCGTGCTCGTTTGATTGCCGGTTCGATCACATCGGTAGGGGCGCCGTAAGCGTTCTGACAACACGTCGCTACGATGCTGGGGGCCGGTGGACCGTACCCGGCCGGGCCCGACCGACACAGAAGCCGGCGCGGCCCTAGTCCCCGCTCCCGGAGGGTTCTTCCGTGCCGGCTGGAACGCTGTACCGCGGCCGGGAAGGAATGTGGTCCTGGGTGGCTCACCGAGTCACCGGCGTCCTCATTTTCTTCTTCCTGTTCGTACACGTGCTGGACACCGCTCTCGTGCGTGTCTCTCCCGAGGCCTACGACAAGGTCGTGGCCACGTACAAGTCGCCGATCGTCGCCGTGCTGGAGTACGGCCTGGTCGCCGCCATCCTCTTCCATGCGCTGAACGGCCTGCGCGTCATCGCCGTCGACTTCTGGTCGCAGGGCCCGCGCTACCAGAAGCAGATGCTCTGGACCGTCGTCGGCCTCTGGGTCGTGCTGATGCTCGGGGCCATCTACCCCGTCCTCGGCCACGCCGCTCGTGAAGTGTTCGGGAGCTGACGCGTATGTCCACGACTGAAACCACCGCCTCCGGCATCGGCCCCGTCGAGGGTGCCCCGCTGTACGACGTCGACAACCCGGCGCCGGTCATCGAGCCGCCCCGCAAGCGGACGAGGAAGACCCCCAAGTCGACCCGCGGCAACTTCGAGATGTACGGCTGGCTGTTCATGCGCCTGTCCGGCATCGTCCTGGTCGTCCTGGTCCTCGGCCACCTGCTGATCCAGCTGGTCCTCGACGGCGGCGTGACCAAGGTCGGCTTCGCCTTCGTGGCGGGCCGCTGGGCCTCCCCGTGGTGGCAGGTCTGGGACCTCGCCATGCTGTGGCTGGCCATGCTGCACGGCGCCAACGGTCTGCGTACGGTCATCAACGACTACGCCGAGCAGCCGAGCAGCCGTCTGTGGCTGAAGGGCCTGCTGTACACCGCCACGGTGTTCACCATCCTGCTGGGCACGCTGGTGATCTTCACCTTCGACCCGAACATCCGCTAGGCACGGGGTTGCGAGAATCATGAAGATCCACAAGTACGACACCGTCATCGTCGGCGCGGGTGGCGCCGGCATGCGCGCGGCCATCGAGTCGACGAAGCGCAGCCGCACCGCCGTGCTCACGAAGCTCTACCCGACCCGCTCCCACACGGGCGCCGCGCAGGGCGGCATGGCCGCCGCGCTGGCCAACGTGGAGGAGGACAACTGGGAGTGGCACACCTTCGACACGGTCAAGGGCGGTGACTACCTGGTCGACCAGGACGCCGCCGAGATCCTGGCGAAGGAGGCCATCGACTCCGTCCTCGACCTGGAGAAGATGGGCCTGCCGTTCAACCGGACGCCCGAGGGGAAGATCGACCAGCGCCGCTTCGGCGGTCACTCCCGCAACCACGGCGAGGCCCCGGTCCGCCGCTCCTGCTACGCGGCCGACCGCACCGGCCACATGATCCTCCAGACGCTGTACCAGAACTGCGTCAAGGAGGGCGTGGAGTTCTTCAACGAGTTCTACGTCCTGGACCAGCTGATCACCGAGGTCGACGGCGTCAAGAAGTCGGCCGGTGTGGTGGCGTACGAGCTGGCGACCGGCGAGATCCACATCTTCCAGGCGAAGGCCGTGATCTACGCCTCCGGCGGCACCGGCAAGTTCTTCAAGGTGACGTCGAACGCGCACACGCTGACCGGTGACGGCCAGGCCGCGGTGTACCGCCGTGGTCTGCCGCTGGAGGACATGGAGTTCTTCCAGTTCCACCCGACCGGCATCTGGCGCATGGGCATCCTCCTCACCGAGGGTGCGCGCGGCGAGGGCGGCATCCTCCGCAACAAGGACGGCGAGCGCTTCATGGAGAAGTACGCGCCCGTCATGAAGGACCTGGCGTCGCGTGACGTCGTCTCCCGCTCCATCTACACGGAGATCCGCGAGGGCCGGGGCTGCGGTCCCGAGGGCGACCACGTCTACCTGGACCTCACCCACCTCCCGCCGGAGCAGCTGGACGCCAAGCTGCCCGACATCACCGAGTTCGCCCGTACCTACCTCGGCATCGAGCCCTACACGGACCCGATCCCGATCCAGCCGACCGCGCACTACGCGATGGGCGGCATCCCGACGAACGTCGAGGGTGAGGTCCTGTCGGACAACACAACGGTGGTCCCGGGCCTGTACGCGGCCGGCGAGGTCGCCTGCGTGTCCGTCCACGGCGCGAACCGCCTCGGCACCAACTCGCTGCTGGACATCAACGTCTTCGGGCGTCGCGCGGGTATCGCCGCGGCCGAGTACTCGCAGAAGGCGGAGTTCGTCGAGCTGCCCGAGAACCCCGCGGAGCTGGTGGTCTCGCAGATCGAACGACTGCGGTCGTCGACGGGCACCGAGCGCGTGGCGGAACTGCGCCGCGAGCTGCAGGAGACCATGGACGCCAACGTCATGGTGTTCCGCACCGAGCAGACGATCAAGACGGCCGTCGAGAAGATCGCCGAGCTCAGGGAGCGCTACAAGAACGTGGCGATCCAGGACAAGGGCCGGCGGTACAACACGGACCTGCTGGAGGCCGTCGAGCTGGGCAACCTGCTCGACCTGGCCGAGGTCATGGCGGTGTCCGCCCTGGCCCGCAAGGAGTCCCGCGGCGGTCACTACCGCGAGGACTACCCGAACCGCGACGACGTCAACTTCATGCGCCACACCATGGCGTACCGCGAGGTGGGCGACGACGGCACCGAGTCGATCCGTCTCGACTACAAGCCGGTCGTCCAGACCCGCTACCAGCCGATGGAGCGTAAGTACTGATGGCTACCCCTGTTCTGGACCAGGTGGAGGCGGAGGCCGCGGCCTCGTCGCACCTCATCACCGTCACGTTCCGGATCCGCCGGTTCAACCCGGAGGTCTCGGCCGAGGCGACCTGGGAAGACTTCCAGCTGGAGATCGACCCGAAGGAGCGCGTCCTCGACGGCCTGCACAAGATCAAGTGGGACATGGACGGCACGCTGACGTTCCGTCGCTCCTGCGCGCACGGCATCTGCGGCTCGGACGCCATGCGGATCAACGGGAAGAACCGTCTGGCCTGCAAGACGCTGATCAAGGACATCAACCCCGAGAAGCCGATCACGGTCGAGGCCATAAAGGGCCTCACGGTCCTCAAGGACCTGGTCGTGGACATGGAGCCGTTCTTCCAGGCGTACCGGGACGTGATGCCCTTCCTGATCGCGAAGGACACCAACGAGCCGACGCGTGAGCGTCTGCAGTCGGCGGAGGACCGCGAGCGCTTCGACGACACCACGAAGTGCATCCTGTGCGCCGCGTGCACGTCCTCGTGCCCGGTGTTCTGGAACGACGGCCAGTACTTCGGCCCGGCGGCCATCGTCAACGCGCACCGCTTCATCTTCGACTCGCGTGACGACGCCGGCGAGCAGCGTCTGGAGATCCTCAACGACAAGGACGGCGTGTGGCGCTGCCGCACCACGTTCAACTGCACGGACGCCTGCCCGCGCGGTATCGAGGTGACCAAGGCGATCCAGGAGGTGAAGCGAGCGCTGATCACGCGCCGCTTCTGAGGTCTGCCCGCGCGACGGCCGAGGGCCCTGTTTCCGCTGGAAACGGGGCCCTCGGGCGTGCGGGGCCACGATCGGGTGAAGCGTCGTGATCGGGACATTCCCGGGCTCGCCCGCCTACGATGATGCCCTCGACACCAGCCCCCAGGAGGCACCCGATGTCAGCAGCAGCTGTCGAGCGGCCCCATGACGAGCGTTCGCTGATCGAGGAGGCGAAGCGGATCACGGACCGCCTGCCGGGCTACCGAGTCGAGATCATCGGAGACCAGATCATCGTGTCCCCGCCCCCGGACGCCCCCCACTCTCGCTGCCTGACCAAGCTCATGCGCCCGTTCATCGAGGCAGGCCTCGACGACGGCGAGTCGGAGCTGCTGCAAGGCATCGGCTTGTGGCTCCACACAGGCGAGGACTACGCCATCCCAGACCTGGCGATCGTCGATTCCGACATCGATGAACACTTTGTCAGGGACAACTGCTACGACCCGGTGGTCTTCCGGCTCGTCCTGGAGGTCACCTCCGGCAACTGGAAGACCGACCTGCGCACCAAGGTGTCCGCATACGCCGACGCCCGCGTCCCCGTGTACGTGATCGTCGACCGCAAGCACCAGCGCGTCCACGTCCTCACGGACCCGAGCGAGGGCGACTACGCCACCCACCGCGTCCACGCCCCCGGTGAACTCGTCACCCTCCCCGACTCCCTCGGTGCCAAGGTCACCCTGGACGTCGAGGAGATCCTCGACGCGGGGCGGCGCAGGCAGGAGGACTAGGCTCTCTCCTCGTGCCCACCAAGTCCGAGCAGACCCGCGCCCTGATCATCGAGACGGCGATGCGGCTGTTCCAGGAGCGCGGCTACGACAGAACCACCATGCGGGCCATCGCCCAGGAGGCCGGGGTCTCCGTGGGCAACGCCTATTACTACTTCGCCGGCAAGGAACACCTCATCCAGGGTTTCTACGACCGGATCGCCGCCGAGCACCAGGAAGCCGTCCGGGGAATCCTGGCCGAGGAGACCGACCTGGAGGCGCGGCTCGCGGGAGTGCTGAAGGCATGGCTGGACATCGCCGCGCCGTACCACGAGTTCGCGGTGCAGTTCTTCAAGAACGCCGCCGACCCGGACAGTCCGCTCAGCCCCTTCTCCCCCGAGTCGGAGCACGCGCGCGTGGAGGCCATCAGCGTCCACAAGGAGGTGCTCCGCGGCGCGAAGACCAAGGTGGCGGAGGAACTGCGGGACGTGCTGCCCGAGTTGATGTGGCTCGCCCAGATGGGGCTCGTCCTGTACTGGGTCTTCGACCGGACCGAGGGGCGCGAGCGCAGCTACCGGCTGGCCGAACGCGGCGCCCGGCTCACCGCCCGGGGCGTCTCGCTGGCCCGATTCCGGGTGCTCAGGCCGCTCGTCCACGAGGTGCACGAGCTGTTCACGGACTTCCTGCCCGGAATGACGAAGGCGCTTCCGGATCCCGCCGCACGGACGGGGGCGCCCGCCCCGGACGAGCGCCCCTGAGAGTTCCGACCGCTCAGATCCAGCCCAGCCGCCACAGCCGGAAGACACCGGTACCGTCCGACAGATACTGTCCGCCGCCGACGTCCTCGCTGCTGACCACGTACTCCTTGCGCTGCCACAGGGGGATCAGCGGCACCTCCTCGGCCACGATCTGCTGCATCTGCGAGAAGTCGTCGGCCGTACGGCTGCGGTCCGAGTAGCGCTGGCTGTCCAGGATGAGGCGGTCGACCTCCTGGTTGCTGTAGCCGTTCTTCATGCTGCTGCCGGTTCCGACGAGCGGGGCGCCGAAGGTGTCCGGGTCCGGGAAGTCGGCGACCCAGCCGACGGCGTACGCGTCGAGCTTGCCGCTCGCGTACCTCTTCTGGAAGTCGGTCCACTCATAGCCCTTGGTGTCCACCGTGAACAGACCGCTCGCCTCCAGCTGCTGCTTGAGCTCGGCTGCCTCCGCGGCGGCGGCGCCGCTGCCCTGGGCATAGCCGTAGGTGAAGTGCACCGGCAGGTGCGCGCCCGCCGCGACGAGCAGGGCGCGGGCCTTGTGCGCGTCGGGCTTGCCGTAGGCGTCGAAGAAGGACGTGGTGTGCCCGGTGATGCCCGCCGGGATCAGCGAGTACAGCGGGTCGGTGGTGCCCTCGTACACCTTGCTGACCAGTTCCTCACGGTTGATCAGCAGGGCGAGGGCCTGGCGGACGCTGCGGTCGTGCAGCGGTGATCCGGCGGCGGTGTTGAGCACCAGATTGCGGATCTCGGCGCTGTCGGTCTCGCTGACACGCTCGTTGGGGTCGCTGGGCGAGAGCCCGGCGAGCACGGAGGGCGGCAGCTGACGCGTGGCGACGTCGATCTGCCGCCCCTTCCACGCCTTCTCCAGGGTGTTCGGGTCGGCGTAGTAGCGCAGCACGACGGGTCGGCCGGTGTCCTTCACATCGCCCTGGTAGTGCGTGTTGGGCGCGAGGACGGCCTCCTTGTCCTTCGTGTACGAGGTCAGGGTGTACGGGCCGGTCCCGTCGGCGCCGTCGTCCTTGCGCAGCGCGTTGCCCGGGTACTTGGTGCGGTCGACGATCGAACCGGCGCCGGTGGCCACCTTGAACGGGAACGTCGCGTCGGGCGACGACAGATGGAAGGTGACCGTGAGGCCGTCGGCGTCGACCGAGTGGAGCGTCTCGAGCAGACTCGCGGGACCGACGTCGGAGTTGATGCGCTTGACCCGGTCGAAGGAGTACTTGACGTCCTCGGCGGTCATGGTGCGTCCGCCGGGGAACCTCAGCCCCTTGCGCAGGGTGCAGCGGTACGTCGTGAGGTCCGTCCCCTCGAAGGTGCAGCTCTGGGCGGCGTCCGGCACGGGGGCCACGCCGTCGGGTTCGAAGGTCAGCAGGGACTGGAAGACATTGCTGTACAGCGCCCAGGATCCGGCGTCGTAGGCGCCCGCCGGATCGAGTGACGTGACGGCGTCCGCCGTACCGACCGTGATGGTCTTGCCGGTGTTCTCCTCGGCCGGCAGCAACTGCCACCCGCCCACTCCCACCCCCGCCAGTACCAGCACGGTCGCGAGAATCCGCATGCGAACCGATCGCATCGGCGCCCCTCCCCAGGCCCTCAGCGCATGCCACTCCCCTGTGGCGCGGATCACCTAATCACAGGTGTTTCACCTGGGGGAAGAGGGATCTTTCGAGATGAGAAAGAACTTACCGACGGATTGTTTCAAGCCGATGTCACCGCTGGTGAAGCGCTTACTCCACCCGCGGCGGCGCTCGGGTGCACGGGGACGAGGTCATGGCGGCCCAGGAGGCGGAGTGCGCGGCCCGCGCGCCCTCGGAGTGAACCCGCCGCTCTCGCGGCTCGTCACGCCCGGCGCGACGCCAGTTCCACCACCGTGATGTCCGACGGCGCGCCCACCCGCGTCGGCGGGCCCCAGGCGCCCGCTCCCCGGGTCACATACAGCTGGGTGTCGCCGTAGCGGTCCAGGCCCGCGACCGTCGGGTTGGCGGCGGCCGCGACGAAGTTTCCGGGCCAGAGCTGACCGCCGTGGGTGTGGCCGGAGAGCTGGAGGTCCACGTGGTGCCGCACGGCCTCGTGGATCTCCGCTATGGCGTTCGTCGCAGCGCGCGCAGCCCGCGCAACCCGATGACGCCGATGACTGTCCCCAAGACAAAGGAGACCACGGCGAGCGTCAGATGCACCCAGAAGTACGCCGTCGGGTTCCCCGCGTTGTCGAACGCGAGTCCGCTGCCGTCCTTCCAGAGGTTCTTGACGAAAGTGATCCAGATGAACCAGCTCCACACCCCGAAAGCGAGCAGGAACCAGGAGATGCGGCGGCTGAGTTTCACGAGACCGGGCCTTTCCTCGCTGCGCCGGGCTCCCGAGGCCGAGCCGACCGGCCAGGGGTCCGGGGACGGTCGCCCGGTCAGGCACAGCATGAGCCCAGTATCGCCGTTGCCCGACGACCACTCGCCCGGGGGTGCGGGCTATCGGCCGGGACCGGCCGGGACTTCCCGTCGCGCACCCGGTACGTTCGCGACCGTGTCCGCCTTGAAGAAGATCGCCCGGCGCCGCCTGCCGATCGCCTCCGCCGCCGTGTTGTCCCTCTCGCTCGCCGCGCCCGCGACCGCGTTCGCGGCCCCGCGCAGTCCTGCCGTGGCCCCCTCCGCCGCGCCTCCGGCGGCGATGTCCACGGTCGGCGGAGAGCTGCTGGGCCGGCCCGGCACCCAGGTGACCCTGGCCAACGGCGCCCCGGTGCTCCCGAAGGACCTCACCGCGCGCTCCTGGGTCGTCGCCGACGCCGAGTCGGGTGAGATTCTGGCCGCCCACAACGCGCACTGGCGGCTGCCCCCGGCGAGCACCCTGAAGATGCTGTTCGCGGACACCGTGCTGCCCAGGTTCCCCCGCACCGAGACGCACAAGGTGGTCTCCTCCGACCTGGCCGGCATGGGCTCCGGTTCCAGCCTGGTCGGGATCAAGGAGGGCGAGACCTACACCGTCCACGATCTGTGGCTCGGTGTGTTCCTGCGCTCCGGCAACGACGCCGTGCACGTGCTGTCCGCGATGAACCACGGGGTCGCGCAGACGGTCCGCGACATGCAGGCGCACGCGGAGGAGCTGCAGGCCCTCGACACGCATGTGGTCAGTCCGGACGGCTACGACGAGCCCGGGCAGGTCTCGTCGGCGTACGACCTGACGCTGTTCGCCCGGTCCGGGCTGCAGAAGAAGGACTTCCGGGAGTACTGCTCGACCGTGCGCACCCAGTTCCCGGGCGAGACCACGAAGAAGAAGGGCAAGACGACCCGCGGGTCCTTCGAGATACAGAACACCAACCGTCTCCTGGCCGGGGACTTCGACATCAGCCCCTACCGGGGCATAGCCGGCGTGAAGAACGGCAACACCACCAACGCGGGCGCCACCTTCACCGGGGTCGCCGAACGCGACGGCAGGGTGCTGCTCGTCACGGTGATGAACCCCGAGAAGAAGGAGCACAACGAGGTCTACCGGGAGGCCGGCCGACTGCTGGACTGGGGTTTCAGCGCGGCCGGGAAGGTCAGGCCGGTGGGTGAGCTGGTCGCCCCCAAGGGCGTCGGCGCCAGCCCCCGGGGCGGCACCGGAGCGACCCCGAACGGGGGCAAGGGCGGGGGGAGCGCCAAACCGGTGGCCGCCTCGGCGAAGAGCGGCGGCTCCAGCGGGGCCGGGGTGGCGCTCGGCATCTCCGCCGGCGTGCTCGCCCTGCTCGCGGCGGGTGTCTTCCTGGTCAACCGCCGCTGGCCGCTGCCCGATCTGATGCGTCGCCGGACGCGTCCCTGACCTCCTCGGTCCCGCTGTTCCGCGTCGCCGTCCAGGCGGCGCAGAACAGCACCAGTTTCGCGGTGAAGTTGATCCACAGCAGCAGCGCGACCGGCACCCCGAAGGCGCCGTACATGCTCTTCGAGGCCACGCCCTGGATATAGCCGCTGAGCAGCAGTTTGAGCAGCTCGAAGCCGACGGCGCCGATCAGCGCGGCGACCAGCAGCCGGTGCCGCGGGGGCTCGACGCCGGGCAGCAGGGTGAGGACGTAGAGCAGGACCAGGAAGTCGGCGAGGACGGCCACCGCGAAGGCGGCGATCCGCAGCAGCACACTCCCCCAGCCGCCCTTGTCGAGGCCCAGCTCCCCGACCATCCAGTCGACGAGGGCGGTGGCGAGGGTGGAGATGGCGAGGGTCACCAGGACCGCGCCGCCCAGGCCGATGAGCACCCCACCGTCCTTGACCTTGGCCAGGAGCGGGTTCTCGTCCTTGTCCGGCAGTTCCCACACCGCGCGCAGACAGTCCCGTGTCTGGGCGACCCAGCCGATTCCGACGAGGAACAGGGTGGCACCGGCGATGATGCCGACCGTGCCGGCGCTCTGGACCAGGCCGTGGATGTCGAGCTGGCCGGAGATGCCGGGGAACTGTTCGGCGACCTTGCTCTGCAGCTTGTTCTGCCGGTCCACGCTGAGCGTGGCAGCGGCGATCGCGGCGGCGACGGTGAGCAGCGGGAAGAGCGCCACGAAGCTGACGAACGTCATGGCGGCCGCGAGCCGGGTCCACTTCACCCGGACGAGGCGTTCGTAGGACCGCCAGGCGTGCGTGGCCATGAGCCGGACGACCAGCGGTCCGATGCCGGGGAGTCTCTTCAGCCAGTCCATGATCAGACGCTCCCCTCGTGCCCTTCGCCGCCTCCCGGCCTACTCAGCATTCCCCGTATCACCCATTCCAGTGAGCAGTACCGCCGAGTGGAGATATTGAGAGGGTATGCCCTATCTGCAACGCTACGGTCACGGTCATGCCTGCCCATAAGGACGCTTTCAGCACTCCTCGCTCCCTGCTGATCCTCGGCGGCACGTCCGAGATCGCGCTGGCCACCGCCCGCCGCCTCATCGTCCGCGGCACCCGGACCGTCGGGCTGGCCGGCCGCCCCTCCCCCGAGCTGGAGAGGGCCGCCGGGCATCTGCGCGGGCTCGGCGCCGACACGTTCACCGTCGCCTTCGACGCGCTGGACGTCGAGTCCCATGAGGACGCGCTCGGCAAGGTGTTCGCGGAAGGGGCCGTCGATCTGGTGCTGCTCGCGTTCGGTGTGCTCGGCGACCAGGCGACCGACGAGCGCGACCCCTCGGCCGCGGCGCGCGTCGCGGCGACCAACTACACGGGCGCGGTCTCCGCGGGCCTGGTGTGCGCCCGGGCGCTCCAGACCCAGGGCCATGGCTCGCTGGTGGTGCTGTCCTCGGCCGCCGGTGAGCGCGCGCGCCGCTCGGACTTCATCTACGGCTCCAGCAAGGCGGGGCTCGACACCTTCGCACAGGGCCTCGGCGACGCTCTCCACGGCACCGGGGTGCACGTCATGGTCGTACGCCCCGCGTCCCTGCGGCGGCCCGGCACGGCCGCGCACGACCGGGAGCCGCTGGCCACGACCCCGGAGGAGGTCGCCACGGCGATCGAGCTGGGGCTGCGCAGGCGGTCGGAGGTGGTGTGGGTGCCGAGGGTCCTGCGCGTGGTGATGTCGGCCCTGCGGCATCTGCCGAGGACACTGTTCCGGCGTCTGTCGCTCTAGGGCCTGTCGTCGAACTCGCGTCGGCGCCCGAAGGGCGGCCCTGCGGCGTCAGGTGCGTGCTCTGGGGGCGCCCCCTGCTCGAAGAGCTCGGGGGGAGTGCCGGGCGGAAGCCCTCGTACTGGAGGTACGTGGGGTTTCGCCCGGTGCGGCGGTGGAGGCACCGCCCGCGCGAGCGAAGCCGAGCGTGCACGGCGTCGCAGGGCAGGCGGGAGGCTGACGACACCCCCTGGTTCGAGCCGCCTAGGCGCGGTGGGCGGGCAGGGTGGCGTCCTCGGTCGGGGCGGTGGCCTGGGGCGGCACCATCGCGCTGCCGAACGGGAACTCCCGCAGCTTGCCCCAGACGCCGTCCGGGCCCTGCTCGTACAGGGCGAAGCCCGTGCACGGCCACTGGGCCTCGTAGCCGGACAGCTCCTCGTACGCCCGGTCCATGGACGCCTCGTCGATCCCGTGGGCCACCGTGACATGCGGGTGGTACGGGAACAGCAGCTCGCGCGCGACCGGCCCGGAGGCGTCCCGGACCTGCTTCTGCAGCCAGGCGCACTCCTCCGCGCCCTCGACGACCCGGACGTACACCACGGGCGACAGGGGCCGGAACGTGCCCGTCCCGGACAGCCGCATCGGGAAGGGACGTCCGGCCGCCGCGACGTCGACGAGGTGCGCCTCGATCGCGGGCAGTTCGTCGGCACCGACCTCCGTCGGCGGCAGCAGGGTGACGTGCGTGGGGATGCCGTGAGCCGCGGCGTCGCCGAAGCCCGCGCGCAGCTCCTGGAGGAGGCTGCCATGAGGCTCCGGGACCGCGATCGACACACCGATCGTTACGGTCCCCACGTCGTCTCCTGTCGTCGTGTTGGTGTGCGTGGCCGGGGCGGGACGGACTGCCGTCACGGTGTTCGCTTTCCGACTGTACGACCACGCCCTGCCATCGGGCAGGCACAGTCAGAGTGGAGTGCAGCACTCCACGGCGCGTCGGGGCACGGGACGGGTCAGTGCTTGGCAGGCAGGAAGCCCACTCGGTCGTACGCCTGAGCGAGCGTCTCCGCCGCGACCGTACGCGCCTTCTCCGCACCCTTGGCCAGAACCGCGTCGAGCGTCTCGGGGTCGTCCAGATACTGCTGGGTGCGCTCCCGGAACGGCGTCACGAAGTCGACCATGATCTCGGCGAGGTCCGTCTTGAGCGCGCCGTAGCCCTTGCCGGCGTAGCGCTCCTCCAGATCGGCGACCGCGGTGCCGGTGAGGGTGGAGTAGATGGTCAGCAGGTTGCTGACGCCCGGCTTCTCCTCCCTGTCGAACCTGATCACGGTGTCCGTGTCGGTGACGGCGCTCTTGACCTTCTTGCCGGTGGCCTTCGGGTCGTCGAGCAGGTTGATCAGGCCCTTCGGTGTGGACGCCGACTTGCTCATCTTGATCGACGGGTCCTGCAGGTCGTAGATCTTCGCCGTCTCCTTGAGGATGTACGGCCGCGGGATCGTGAACGTCTCGCCGAAGCGGCCGTTGAAGCGCTCGGCGAGGTCGCGGGTCAGCTCGATGTGCTGGCGCTGGTCCTCGCCGACCGGCACCTCGTTCGCCTGGTACAGCAGGATGTCGGCGACCTGGAGGATCGGGTACGTGAACAGGCCCACGCTCGCGCGCTCGGCACCCTGCTTGGCGGACTTGTCCTTGAACTGGGTCATCCGGCTGGCCTCGCCGAAGCCGGTGAGGCAGTTCATGACCCAGGCGAGCTGGGCGTGCTCGGGGACATGGCTCTGGACGAAGAGCGTGCACCGCTCGGGGTCCAGCCCCGCGGCGAGCAACTGGGCGGCGGCCAGACGGGTGTTGGCGCGCAGCTCCTTCGGGTCCTGGGGGACCGTGATCGCGTGCAGGTCGACGACCATGTAGAACGCGTCGTGGGTCTCCTGCAGGTCCACCCACTGGCGGACGGCACCGAGGTAGTTGCCGAGGTGGAACGAGCCGGCGGTGGGCTGGATCCCGGAGAGCACGCGGGGACTGTCTGAGGCCATGTTCACCATTCTCTCAGGTCCGGAGGGCCGTTCCGGAAGCGGTGGGAGACAGACGGGGCGCGGACCGTGCCCCACGGGGTGACCCGGCCGTAAGACGGACGGTGTAACAAAGAGGCATGCGGAGCGAGGGGGAAGGCGTGCGGGGGCTGCGTGCTCTGGCGGCGGCGCTGACGATGGCGGTCGCGGTGCTCGCGGGGACGGCCGCCCCGGCGTGGGCGATGCGCAAGGACGTCCCGGATCTGGCGCTCGTCGTGACGAACGGCACGGGCCGTACGACGACACTGCGCTCCGGGGACCAGAAATTCGCGCTGCTGTGGCAGCTGATGTCCCCGACGGAGAACGGGACCGAGCCGGTGCCGGACGCCTGGGCCGAGGGCCGGTATCCGCGGGTGCGGACCACCGTGGTGTGGGCGCTGACCGGGATCGGCGGGTGGCCGTACACCCGGCGGGCGTCGGGCGGCGATGTGGCCGTGGAGCGCCAGGACCAGCTGTTCCTGGCGGCGGACGGGACGCCGTGGGTCCGGTCCGATCCGGCGCCGGACGTCTCCGACGACGACATCCGGTGGCACCGGGCACCGAGGCTCGTCTTCGACCGGCTGGAGCGGGCTGGGCTGTTCGAGCCGTCCACCCCCGCGGCCGCGGACGGCCTCCCGGACGACCTGCGCTGGGGGGCCGCCGGAGCGGCGGCGGGGCTGGCGCTGGGTGTCCTCGGCACCTACGCCGTACGCCGGGCCGCGGCCCGGAGGCAGGGGATGCCTCGTGAGCCGCGGCAGGAGCTGATCGAACTGTGAGCGGCGGAGCGCTCCGCCGGGGGCCGGATCAGCCCAGGTCGATCTCCGGGTAGAGCGGGAAGCCCTGGAGCAGGTCGCTCGCGCGGTGGGCGATCTCGTCGGCGATCTTCGGGTCCAGGACGTGCTGGGCCTTCGACGGGGCGCCCTTGGCGGTGGTGCCCGGGACGGTGGTCGTGAGGACGCGGTCCATCAGGGCCGCGATCTCGTCCATCTCCGCGGTGCCGAGGCCCCGGGTGGTGAGCGCGGGCGTGCCGATGCGGATGCCGGAGGTGTACCAGGCGCCGTTCGGGTCGGCCGGGATGGCGTTGCGGTTGGTGACGATGCCCGACTCCAGCAGGGCCGCCTCGGCCTGGCGGCCGGTGAGGCCGTACGAGGTCTCCACGTCGATCAGGTTGAGGTGGTTGTCCGTGCCGCCGGTCACCAGGGTCGCGCCGCGGCGCGTCAGGCCCTCGGCCAGGGCGCGGGAGTTGTCCACGATCCGCCGGGCGTAGTCCTGGAAGGAGGGCTGCCGGGCCTCCGCCAGGGCCACCGCCTTCGCGGCCATCACATGCGGGAGCGGGCCGCCCAGCACCATCGGGCAGCCGCGGTCGACCTGGTCCTTCAGGGAGTCGTCGCACAGCACCATGCCGCCGCGCGGGCCGCGCAGCGACTTGTGGGTGGTGGTCGTGACGATCTGCGCGTGCGGGATCGGGTCGAAGTCGCCGGTGAGGACCTTGCCCGCGACCAGGCCCGCGAAGTGGGCCATGTCGACCATCAGCGTGGCGCCGACCTCGTCGGCGATCTCGCGCATGACCCGGAAGTTCACCAGTCGGGGGTAGGCCGAGTAGCCCGCGACGATGATCAGCGGCTTGAACTCGCGGGCGGAGGCGCGCAGGGCCTCGTAGTCGATCAGGCCGGTGGCCGGGTCGGTGCCGTACGAGCGCTGGTCGAACATCTTGCCGGAGATGTTCGGGCGGAAGCCGTGGGTGAGGTGGCCGCCCGCGTCCAGGGACATGCCGAGCATGCGCTGGTTGCCGAAGGCCTGGCGCAGCTCGGCCCAGTCCTGCTCGGAGAGGTCGTTCACCTGGCGGACGCCGGCCTTCTCCAGGGCGGGGGTCTCGACGCGCTGGGCGAGGACGGCCCAGAAGGCGACGAGGTTGGCGTCGATGCCGGAGTGCGGCTGGACGTACGCGTGGCGGGCGCCGAACAGTTCCCTGGCGTGCTCGGCGGCGATCGACTCGACGGTGTCGACATTGCGGCAGCCGGCGTAGAAGCGGCGGCCGATGGTGCCCTCGGCGTACTTGTCGCTGAACCAGTTGCCCATGGCCAGCAGAGTGGCGGGCGAGGCGTAGTTCTCCGACGCGATCAGCTTGAGCATCTCGCGCTGGTCGGCGACCTCCTGCCCGATGGCGTCGGCGACGCGGGGCTCGACGGCGCGGATCACGTCGAGGGCGGCGCGGAAGGCGGTGGACTCGGTGGAGAGTGGCTGCTGCTCCGGCATGTCGGCCTCCGGGTGGCGTGGCTTGAAGCGGTCACGGTTCTCGGTCGGCCCAGGCGCACGGCACTCGTCACATCAGGGCCGCTCCCCGATGGTCGGTCCCATCCCAGCGCGCCAGTCACGGCCCGGCGATCAGCCTACCGGGCCGGTCGGACGGCGGGGGCATACGTCCATCATGCGGGCCCCTCGCGGGAGAACGCCCCGGGGCACGCCCCGGCGGGGGCGGACGCGCCGCACGGGATCGCGCGCGGCGGAGCCCCACGTGATCCCGTGCGGCTGAAGCCTCACAGGATCACGTGCGGAAGGAACCGTGCGTACTCGTCCGTGACCAGGCCGGACGACTCGCGGATGCCGAGCCCGGCCGACTCGTCCCCCACGACCCAGGCGCCGAGGACGACATGGTTGCCGTCGAAGGAGGGCAGGGGCGCCAGCTCCTGGTAGCAGCAGGGCTCGTCCCGTACGACGGGCTCGGCGCCCGGCTCGTGGATCGTCACCCCCTCGCCCTCGCGGCCCAGGAGCGGCTTGGCGACGTAGCCGGTGCTGTGCGCCAGGTCCCGGGGGCCGTCGAGGTGGGCCGGCAGGAGGTTCGGGTGGCCCGGGTACAGCTCCCATAGGATCGCGAGCAGCGCCTTGTTGCTGAGCAGCATCTTCCAGGCGGGCTCGATCCACAGCGTGCTTCCCGTGCCGCCGCCGTTGTCGAGGGTGTCGAGGACATGGCCGCCGAAGCGGTCGGTGAGGAGCCACTCCCAGGGGTAGAGCTTGAAGCAGCTGCGGATGAAGCGGAGCCGGTTGTCGACGAAGCGCTCCGAGAGGGGGTCCCAGCCGATCTCCTCCATGGAGATCCAGTCGGTGTCGAGCCCGGCCTGCTCGGCGGTCTCCTTGAGATACGCCACCGTCATGAGGTCCTCGCCGAGTTCGTCGACGGAGGAGTGCGCGAAGTACAGCGGGCTGCCGGGCGGGAGCAGCTCGGACTGCTTCTGCCAGACGGCGACGAGGCGTTCGTGGAGCGAGTTCCACTGGTCGGCGCCCGGGAAGCGCTCCTGCATCCAGAACCACTGCGGCGAGGCGGCCTCGACCAGGGAGGTGGGTGTGTCGGCGTTGTACTCCAGGAGCTTGGCCGGGCCCGTGCCGTCGTAGCGCAGGTCGAAGCGGCCGTAGACGGAGGGGAGTTCGGCGCGGCGGTGCCATGCGTCGGCGACCGCGCGGGAGATGCGCGGATCGGTGATGCCGAGGTCGGGGAACCGGTCCTCCGCGACGATGTGCGCGGCGGCGGCCAGGCACATCCCGTGCAGTTCCTCGACGACCTCCTCCAGCGCCTCCACCTCGTCCAGGCCGAAGACGTAGTACGCGCTCTCGTCCCAGTAGGGGCGCAGGGAGTCGTCCGGGTGGCGGGTGAGCGGGTAGACGAGGCCCTGCGCCTCGACGGTCCGCTGCCACTCGGGGCGGGGCTCGGTCCTGCGGCGTTCCACGGCCGCTCAGCCGCCGGACTTGCCGTGGCCGCCGAAGCCGCCGCGGTGGACGCCGCTGTGGCTGCCGCTGCCGGAGCTCCTCGGCCTGGTGAAGGAGCCGTCGTCCACGAAGCCGCTCTTCTTGGTGCCGCCGTAGTACCAGCCGCCGTGCGCGGTCGACGTGTGGGAGGTGCAGTTCTTGTCGGCCACGACCTTGTACCCCCTGCCCAGGGTGTAGCTGTCACGGTCGACGCAGCGCTTGTCCGGCTCCGAGGAGCAGGCGGTGAGCGCCACCGCGAGAAGCCCCATGCCGCCGAGGACGACCGTGCCCGAGCGCAATTGCCGGCGAGCGTCCGCCATGTCCGTTTCCCCCGTCGAGTGAGTGTTCGTTGAGACGTCGGTGAGAGGTTTTCGGCCACCACACTAAAGAGCGCCACTCTGGCGTTCGATCGGCCCCCTCCCTTCACCCACTCCCTTACAGTCGCTTTGTGTTCTTTGGAATGGTGTGCGCCCTCGGCGCGGCGGTCTGCTTCGGTACGGCGACGGTGTTGCAGGCGGTCGCGGCACGCGCGGCGAGCCCGGGCGGGGGCGGGGACGCGGCGCTGCTGCTGCGGGCCCTGCGGCAGTGGCGGTATCTGGCGGGGCTCGCGCTGGACGGGCTCGGGTTCCTGCTCCAGATCGCGGCGCTGCGGTCGCTTCCCATCTACGTGGTGGGCGCGGCACTCGCGTCGAGCCTCGCGGTGACGGCGGTGGCCGGGGCCCGGCTGCTCGGGGCGCGGCTGGCCGGGAGCGAGTGGGCCGCGGTCGGGGTGGTGTGCGCGGGGCTCGCGCTGCTGGGGCTTGCCTCCGGGGCCGAGGGGGGCCGACCCGGGTCCATGGCACTGAAGTACGCGATGCTGGCGACCGCGGTGGCCGTGCTGCTGCTGGGCCTTGCCGGGGGGCGGCTGCCGGCGCGGGGGCGGTCGCTGGCGCTGGGGCTGGGCGCCGGGTTCGGTTTCGGGGTCGTCGAGGTGGCGGTACGGCTGATCGACGGGCTCACACCGTCCGCCCTGCTCACCAATCCGGCGGCGTACGCGCTGCTGCTGGGCGGCGGCGCGGCCTTCCTGCTGCTGACCACGGCCCTGGAGCGGGGGTCGGTGACGGTGGCGACGGCGGGCCTCGTGCTGGGCGAGACCGTGGGGCCGGCGGCGGTCGGGGTGGTGTGGCTGGGCGACCGGACACGCGAGGGCCTGGGCTGGCTGGCGGTGCTCGGCTTCGGTGTCGCCGTGGTGGGGGCGCTGCTGCTGGCCCGGTTCGGCGAGGCCCCGGCGCCCGAGGCGCCCGCGGCGCAGGCCCGCCCCGGAGAGGCACCGGCAAAGCCGTGACGCCTCCCACCCGACGGACGGCCGCCGCGAGGCCCCGGCGCCCGAGGCGCCCGCAGCGCAGGCCCGCCCCGGAGAAGCACCGGCAAAGCCGTGACGCCTCCCACCCGACGGACGGCCGCCGCGAGGCCCCGGCGCCCGAGGCGCCCGCAGCGCAGGCCCGCCCCGGAGAAGCAC
>NZ_JBIAXT010000003.1:0-106161 GCF_042896945.1 Streptomyces sp. NPDC001222 | reverse complement strand
TAAGCACCGGCAAAGCCGTGACGCCTCCCACCCGACGGACGGCCGCCGCGAGGCCCCGGCCCTCGGGTTCGCGCGCCCGGGCGGGCATGCGGTCAGCCGTCGCCCTTGGACCGGGCGGTCCTGCCACGCCGTGGGGTCGGCATCGGAGGGGTGATCTGCTTGAGGTTCACCCGGGAAACGGCATCGCTGTCGCTCATGGGCAGACGCCGTCCCGAGAAAAGCGATTCCGAAGCGCCTTACGGCGGTTCAGGACAGCCATTTCTGCCAGGTGGACCGGTGACCCTCCACCCACTTCTTCGCGGCCTGGTCCGGAGTCAGCTTCTGGTCGGCGATCATCAGCGCGACCTCGTTCTGGTCCTCGGTGGTCCAGTTGAACTTCTTCAGGAAGGCCGCCGCCTTCCCGCCGTTCTTCGCGAAGCCCGCGTTCAGATACTTCTGCAGCGGGGTGTGCGGGTACGCGCAGGCGACCTTCGCCGCGTCCTGGTCGCAGCCCTCCTTGTACGGCGGCAGCTTCACCTCCGTCATCGGGACCTTCTTGAACAGCCACTGCGGTACGTACCAGTACGTCAGGAAGGGCTTGTGCTCCTTCGCGAACTGCCTCATCTGAGTGATCTGCGCGGCCTCCGAACCGGCGAACACCACCTGGTAGTCCAGCTTCAGGTTGTCCACCAGCGCCTTGTCGTTGGTGACGTAGGACGGCGAGCCGTCCATCAGCTGGCCCTTGCCGCCGCTCTCCGCGGTGCGGAACAGATGCGCGTACTTGTTGAGGTTGTGCCAGTCCGTGATGTCCGGGTGCTGCTTGACGAGGTACGTCGGGACGAACCAGCCGATGTGGCCGGTGACCCCGAGGCCGCCGCCCGGGGTGATGGTCTTCTTGTCCTCGACGTACCGCTTCTCCTGGTCGGGGTGGCCCCAGTCCTCCAGGATCGCGTCGACCCGGCCCTGGCTGAGGGCGTCCCAGGCGGGGATCTCGTCGACCTGGACGGTGTCGACCCGGTAGCCGAGCTCGTGCTCGAGGATGTACTGGGCCACGGCCACGTTCGACTGCGCCCCCACCCAGGACTGCACCGACAGGGTCACCGTTTTCGCGCCCTGGGCCCCCGCGAACGGCGAGGCCTGCTTGGTCATGTCGGCGGCACCGCAGCCGGTGGTCAGCCCCAGCACGGCGAGGGCGGCGGTCAGCGTCTTCGTGCGCGTACGAGCCATGTCACACTCCCTTCTTCGCGCGGCGCTCGGTCGGCTGGGTCACCCGGTCGAGCATCAGGCCGAGGCAGACGATGGCCGCGCCGGCCACCAGACCGGTCGCCAGGTCGCCCTGGGCGAGGCCGAAGACGACGTTGTAGCCGAGCGCGCCGCCGCCGACCAGACCGCCGATGATGACGACGGCGAGGACCAGGACCACGCCCTGGTTGACCGCGAGCAGCAGCGCCGGGCGGGCGAGCGGGAGCTGGATCTGGCGCAGTTGCTGGGCGCTGGTCGCGCCGAGCGAACGCGCCGACTCCAGGGCGGCCGGGTCGACCTGGCGCAGGCCCTGGGCGGTGATTCGGACGACGGCCGGCAGCGCGTAGACGATCGCCGCCGCGACGGCGGGTGCGCGGCCGACGCCGAACAGCGCGACGACCGGGATCAGATACACGAACTGCGGCATCGTCTGGAAGACGTCCAGGACCGGGCGCAGCAGCCGTTCGAAACGGTCACTGCGGGCGGCCGCGATCCCGATCGCGACACCGAGGACGACGGTGACGGCGACGGCCGCCAGCACCTGGGACAGCGTGTCCAGGGACGGCTTCCACACTCCGAGCACACCGGTGGCGGCCATCGCAAGGACGGCGGTGAGGGCGGTGCGCCAGGTACCGAGCAGCCAGGCCAGCGCGGCGACGACGAGCAGGACCGACCACCAGGGCAGCCACTGCAGTCCGGTGCGCACCGGGTCCAGGATCCAGGTGGTGAAGTGGGCCGCCCAGTCGGCGGTGCCGCCGACGAAGGGGACGCCCGAGTACAGATGGGCGGTCATCCAGTCGACGACACGGTTCACCGGCTCGGCGATCTTCACGGTCCATGCGTCGGGCCAGTCCAGACGGCCGGCGAGCCGCACGGCCAGGGCGACGGCGACGGCCGCGACGGCCACGTAGGCCCATCCGGCGCGTCCGCCGGGCCGCTCGGCCCCGGCTCCCGCCGCGCCGGTGACCCGGTCCAGGACGACCGCGAGCAGCACGATCGGGATGCCCGCGGCGAGCGCGGCGCCCACGTCGACGGAGGCCAGCGCCTGGTAGACGCGGTCACCGAGACCGCCCGCGCCGATCACGGAGGCGATGACCGCCATGGACAGCGCCATCATGATCGTCTGGTTGAGGCCGAGCAGCAGCTCCTTGCGGGCCAGCGGCAGCCGGGCGGTGAACAGTCGCTGGCGGGCGGTGGTGCCGAGCGACTCGACCGCCTCCAGGACCTCCTTGTCGGCGCCGCGCAGGCCCAGGGCGGTGAGCCGGGCCATCGGCGGGGCCGCGTACACGACGGTGGCGAGCACGGCCGCGGGGACACCGATGCCGAAGACCAGGACGACGGGCAGGAGGTAGGCGAAGGCGGGCAGCACCTGCATGGTGTCGAGGACCGGGCGCAGCGCGCGGAACGTACGGTCGGACAGGCCCGCGGCAAGGCCCAGCAGCGCCCCGAGCAGCACCGAGACGAGTACGGCGACCACCATGAGCGCCAGCGTCTGCATGGTGGGCACCCACATGCCGAGCAGACCGCAGGCGAGGAACGCGGCCCCCGTGCCGAGGGCCAGCCGGACGCCCGCGGCGCGCCAGGCCAGCAGCGCGGCGGCGACGGTCACGCCCGCCCAGCCCGCCGCGAGCAGCACCAGGTAGACGGCGCGGACGGACAGGACGACGGCGTTGCTGATGTAGCCGAAGAAGTACAGGAAGAGGGGGTGGCTGTCGCGGTTGTCGATGATCCAGTTGCTGGCCGAGGCCAGCGGCTTGGAGAAGTCGACGGTGAGCGCGTGCGGCCAGCTGCCGCTCGCCCAGCGGGCGTCGGCAAGCGGTACGAGGACGGCCGCGACGGCGGCGAGCAGCAGCAGCTTGCTCGCGGCACGATGCCTGAGCAGGCCGGGAAGCGTGACCTTGGGAGCGGTCGTGGTGAGCGTGGCCATCACACCGCCTCCTCGGCCTGCTCCGGTCCGTGCGCGGCGGCCTGGTCCGACGGGGCGGTCCGGTCCGAGGGGGCGGCGGTGTTCTGGTCCGTGTCTGCCGCGGTGTCCCCGTTCTGCTCCGCGTCGGCCGTGGCGGCCTGGTCCGAGGGGGCGGCGGTCTTCTGCTCCGTGCCGGTCGTGGCGCTCTGCTTCGTCCGGCCCGCGGCGCCCTGCTCGGGCTGGTCCGGACCGGTCACGGCGATCTGCTCCGCCTCGTCCGTGGCGGCCTGGGTCGTCCCGGCCACGACGCCGAGGAGGCGTGCGTGGTCGACGACGCCGAGGCAGCGGCCCCGGTCCATGACGCGGGCCGGGGAACCCGTGCGGGCGACCGCCTCGATCGCCTCCGAGACCGTGGCCTCCGGCGACAGCGCCGGACCGCCCCCCGTCTCCTCCGCGGACGCGGTCCGCATGGCCGAGCGGACGGTCATGACCTGCTCACGCGGTACGTCCCGGACGAACTCCCGGACGTAGTCGTCGGCCGGGGAGCCCACGATCTCCTCGGGGGTGCCCAGCTGCACGATGCGGCCGTCGCGCATCAGGGCGATGCGGTCGCCCAGCTTGAGAGCCTCGCTCAGATCGTGCGTGATGAAGACCATCGTGCGGCCCTCCTCGCGGTGCAGCCGGACCACCTCCTCCTGCATGTCGCGCCGGATCAGCGGGTCGAGCGCGCTGAACGGCTCGTCGAACAGCAGCACCTCGGGGTCGACGGCGAGCGCGCGGGCGAGTCCGACGCGCTGCCGCTGACCGCCGGACAACTGGCTGGGGCGCCGCTTCTCCATGCCCTCCAGACCGACCTTGACCACGAACTCCGCGGCACGCTCGCGGCGTTCGGCCCGGCCGATCCCCTGGACCTCCAGGCCGTAGGCCACGTTGTCGAGGACCGTGCGGTGCGGCAGCAGGCCGAAGTGCTGGAAGACCATCGCGGCCCGGTGGCGCCGCAACTCGCGCAACCGTGTCCTGTCCATGGCGCGGACGTCCTCGCCGTCGATGGCGATGGTGCCCGCGGTCGGTTCGATCAGCCGGGTCAGACAGCGCACGAGTGTGGACTTGCCGGAACCGGACAGGCCCATCACGACGAAGACCTCGCCCTTGCGGACGTCGAAGCCCACATCACGGACGGCGGCCGTGCAGCCGGTGCGTTCGCGCAGCTCGGCGGCCGGCAGCGCGGCCAGCTCAGGGTCGGCCGGGATACGGCCGGCCTTCGGGCCGAAGACCTTCCACAGGCCGTCGACCGAGAAGACGGGGGCGTCGGCGGAGTCGCCGGTGGGCGGCTTACGGGTGGGAACTGTGAGAGCCATCAGGCGTTACCTCCGAGCAGATCCGCGGCCTTCTCCCCGACCATGAGCACCCCGATCATCGGGTTCACGGCGGGCATGGTGGGGAAGACGGACGCGTCGGCGATGCGGATCCCGTTTAGACCGCGGATCCTCAACTGCGGGTCGACCACGGCGAGTTCGTCGGTCTCGGCGCCCATACGGCAGGTGCCGGCCGGGTGGTACACGGTGTGGGCGACCTTGCGCGCGTAGGCGCTCAGCTCCTCGTCGCCGGTGAGGTCCGGGCCGGGGCACACCTCGCGCTTCAGCCAGCCGGCCAGCGGCTCGGTCTTCGCGATCTCGCGGGCGATGCGGATCCCGTCGACGAGGGTGCGGCCGTCGTAGTCGTCCTCGTCGGTGAAGTAGCGGAAGTCGAGCGCGGGCTTCTCGCCGGGGTCGGCGCTCGTGAGGTAGAGACGGCCGCGGCTCTTCGGCTTGGGGATGTTCGGGGTCATCGAGACGCCGAACTCCGGCCGCTCGTAGCCGAGTCGTTCCGGATTGTCCGTGAAGGGGATCTGGTAGAAGTGGAACATCAGGTCCGGACCCGGCTGCTCAGGGTCGCGGCGTACGAACAGACCGGCGTCGCTGTCCATCGCGGAGTTCTCCGGGATCGGTCCGTGCGTCTCCCACACGATCACCGACTCGGGGTGGTCGAGCAGGTTCTCGCCGACGCCCGGCAGATCGAGCGCGACCGGTATGCCGAGCTTCTCCAGGTCCGCCTTGGGGCCGATGCCCGAATGCAGCAGCAGCCGCGGGGTGTCGACGGCGCCGGCGCACAGCACGACCTCCTGCCGGGCCCGTACGAGGATCTCCTCGCCGTCCTCGGTGCGCACGTGCACGCCCTGCGCGCGGGTGCCTTCCAGTTCCAGCCTGTGGGCCCAGGTCTCCAGGAGGATCGTCAGGTTGGGGCGCTGGTCCATCACCGGGTGCAGATACGCCACCGACGCGCTGGAGCGCTTGTTGTTCTCGGGGTGGTAGGCGAGGTCGAAGAAGCCGACGCCCTCGGTGAACGGCTTCTGGTTGAAGCCCTCCACGCGCGGCACGCCGATCGCCTCCTGAGCCGCGTCCACGAAGTCGCGGGCGATGGCGTTCCGGTCCTTCTCGTCGACCGGGACGATGTTGTTGAGCAGGCGGGCGTAGTACGCCTCCATCGGGACGGCGCCCCAGCCCTCGGCGCCGGCCGCCTCCCACTCGTCCCAGTCGGAGGGCAACGGCTTGAACGCGATCAGGGTGTTGTGCGAGGAGCAGCCGCCGAGCACACGGGCGCGGCTGTGCCGGATGTGGGAGTTGCCGCGCGGCTGCTCGGTGGTCGGGTAGTCGTAGTCCAGTTCACCGCCGAGCAGGCCCATCCAGCGCCGCAGGGTGAGAACGTCGTCGCGGCCGACGTCGCTCGGGCCGCCCTCGATGACGGCGACGGTGACGTCGGGGTTCTCGGTGAGCCGGGAGGCGATGACGGAACCCGCGGTGCCGCCGCCGATGACGACGTAGTCGTACACGTGCGTGTTCGGGTGCATGGGGAACTGCTCCAAAAGTGCTGTGGGGGGAGGGGACGGGGTGCGCGGGGGGTCAGCCCGCGAACCAGCGGACCGGCTGGGGAGCGAGGTTCTGGTAGACGTGCTTGGCCTCGCGGTACTCGGCGAGGCCCGCGGGGCCGAGTTCTCGGCCGATGCCGCTCTTGCCGAAGCCGCCCCACTCCGCCTGCGGGAGGTAGGGGTGGAAGTCGTTGATCCAGACGGTTCCGTGGCGCAGCCGGCCGGCGACGCGACGGGCGCGGCCCGCGTCGGCGCTCCACACGCCGCCCGCGAGGCCGTACTCGGTGTCGTTGGCGAGCACGACCGCCTCGTCCTCGGTGCGGAAGGTCTCCACGGTCAGGACGGGCCCGAAGACCTCCTCGCGGACGACCTTCATGTCCCGGTGGCATCCGTCGAGCACGGTGGGCTCGTAGAAGTAGCCGTCGGCCGGTCTGGTCTCGTCCGGCTCGGGGCGCTTGCCGCCAGAGCGCAGCACGGCGCCCTCGGCGAGCGCGGAGGCGACGTACGCCTCGGTCCTGGCGCGCTGTTCGGCGGAGATCATCGGACCGCACTCGACGCCCTTCTCGGTGCCGCGGCCGAGACGTATCCGGCCCGCGCGGCGGGCGAGTTCGGCGACGAAGCGCTCCTTGACGGACTCCTCGACGATGAGGCGGGAGCCGGCCGAGCACACCTGGCCGCTGTGGATGAAGGCGGCGTTGAGGGCCTGGTCGACGGCGGTGTCGAAGCCCTCGTCGGTGGCGCAGGCGTCGGCGAAGACGACATTGGGGTTCTTGCCGCCGAGTTCGAGGGCGACCTTCTTCACCCCGAGGGCCGCGGCCTGCGCGACCTTCGTGCCGCTCACGAGCCCGCCGGTGAAGGAGACAAGGTCCACGCCGGGATGCGCGGCGAGCCGGGCGCCCACCGAGTGGCCGGGGCCGGTGACGATGCCCGCCACCCCGGCAGGCAGTCCGGCCTCCGCGAGCAGCTCGATCAGGGCGACAGTGGTCATCGGGGTGATCTCGCTCGGCTTGATCACGAAGGTGTTGCCGGCGGCGAGCGCGGGGGCGATCTTCCAACTCGCCTGGAGCAGGGGGTAGTTCCAGGGGGTGATCAGGGCGCACACACCGACGGGCTCGTACACCACGACACTGTGGATGTCGGGCGAGCCGGCGTCGACGACACGGCCGGCGCTCTCACCGGCGACGAGGCCCGCGAAGTAGCGGAAGGCGTCGGCGACGCAGTCGATGTCGACGCGGCCCTCCTCCAGGGTCTTGCCCGCGTCGCGGCTCTCCAGGAGGCCCAGCTCTTCGCGATCGCGTACGAGGAGATCGGCGACTCGGTGCAGCAGCGCGGCGCGCTCCGCCGCCGACGTACGCGGCCAGGGACCCTCGTCGAAGGCGCGGCGGGCGGCCGCGACGGCCGCGTCGGCGTCCCGTTCGTCACCCTCCGCAACCAGGGCGAGCGGCTCGGCATCCGCGGGGTCGAGGATCTCGCGCGTGGCACCGGAGAGCGCTGCGCGCCACTCTCCTGCCACATGAATGGTCTGCGTTGCCTGCCGTGCCTGCTGTCCCGACATGATCGGTAATGCCTTCCGTTACTGTTCGGTCGCCCCGTGTCACCTGCGTGTCACCCCCCGGTGGGCTGCGTGCACCTGCCCCCGCGCCGGGGATGCATGCGTCCGTGTGACCGAAAGTGCTCCGCGTCACTGAAAATGCGGTCGAAAAGGGTGAAAAGTACGCTGAGCCTGAACTACTGGTGGAGGTGACGCGATGTTCCGGACGCATGGCTTCACGATCGCGACGCGCGCGACGGTGACTGCCGCGACGATGGGCCTGCTGTTCTCCCCCGTACTGGGCGGCGCGTCGTCGGCCAAGACCGGCGGCGACCAGAGCCCACAGCAGCTGGCCGCACAGGCTCAGGGCGCACTACGGAAGGCGGCATCGGTCCGGCTTCACTATCAGGACCGCAGCGCCGCCGCCGCGAACAGCATCACGCTGCCCACGGCGATGGACCTCGCGCTCGACCGTCGGGGCAACTGCGCGGGCACTCTGACCCTCGGCTCGCACGGGGGCATGGTCCAGATCGTCAAAAGGGGCACCGAGGTGTGGCTGAAGCCGAACACGGCGTTCTGGACGTCGGAGCTGCCGGGTGACCGGGGCGCCACCGCGGCCAAGACCTTCAAGAACCACTACATCCACGGCTCCACGAACGACATGGTCTTCAGCGGTGTCGTCAACGCCTGCAACCTCCAGGACCTCCAGTCGGCCGCGACGGCGGCGCCGCCGAGCACCCTGAAGGAGGGCCTCGCGACGACCGTGAACGGCACCCGGGTGGTCCCGCTGTCCTTCGAGGTGAACGGCATGACCTCGACGCTGTACGTCACGACGGGCAAGCCGCACCTGCTGTACCGCGCGTCCCAGAAGGGGCCGGGCACGGACCTGAGCCTCACCTTCACGGACTACAACAAGCCGGTTCCGGCCAAGGTCCCGCCCGCGAGCGCGTCACTGGACGTCTCGAAGCTGCAGAGCCTGCTGGGCTCTGCCTCGCCCGGGCCGGCCTGAGGCGGAGCCCAGGTGCGGCTGACGGTTCCGAGGTCGGTGTCGCGGCCGGGCGCGAACGGCGCGCGGGCCCGTTCCACCACCGCGCTCACCTCGGCGCGGCCCTCGGAGTCTCGGTCACCGGCGCTGGCCGCCCACCCGGCCTTCCGCACGGCATGGGACCGGCCCTGTGGACGGTCGCCCTGGTGGTCCTGGCCGCCACCGCCGTGGTGGTGGCCGGCTACGGCGACCGCACGCACCCGCCGGGTCGCCTCCGGCACGCAACGCGTGCCGTCGCGCGCGGGGCGGCCGTGACGAGAGCCCGGTCCGCGGCCCGGGGTGGTCCCGGACGGTGAGCGGAACGACCGCAGGCCCCGTCCCCGGAAGAACCGGGGCGGGGCCTGCGTGCGATCGCCGGGAGACCGGACGGGTCAGATGAGGCCGAGGGAGCGGACCGCGTCGCGCTCCTCCTCCAGCTCCTTCACCGACGCGTCGATACGGGCACGGGAGAACTCGTTGATGTCCAGGCCCTGGACGATCTCGTACTTGCCGTCCTTGGTGGTGACCGGGAAGGAGGAGATCAGGCCCTCCGGGACGCCGTAGGAGCCGTCCGACGGGATGGCCATGGAGGTCCAGTCGCCCTCGGCCGTGCCGTTGACCCAGGTGTACACGTGGTCGATGGCGGCGTTGGCGGCGGAGGCGGCCGACGAGGCACCGCGGGCCTCGATGATGGCGGCGCCACGCTTGGCGACGGTCGGGATGAAGTCGTCGGCGAGCCACTTCTCGTCGTTCACGACCTCGGCGGCGTTCTTGCCGGCGACCGTGGCGTGGAAGATGTCCGGGTACTGGGTGGCGGAGTGGTTGCCCCAGATCGTCAGGCGCTTGATGTCGGCGACCGAGACACCGGTCTTCTTCGCGAGCTGGGTCAGCGCGCGGTTGTGGTCGAGGCGGGTCATCGCGGTGAAGCGCTCGGCCGGCACGTCCGGGGCGGCGGCCTGGGCGATCAGCGAGTTGGTGTTGGCCGGGTTGCCGACGACGAGGACCTTGACGTCGTCCGCCGCGTGGTCGTTGATGGCCTTGCCCTGCGGCTTGAAGATGCCGCCGTTGGCCTCCAGCAGGTCACCGCGCTCCATGCCCTTGGTGCGCGGGCGGGCGCCCACGAGGAGGGCGACGTTGGCGCCGTCGAAGGCGACGTTCGGGTTGTCGCTGATCTCGATGCCCTGCAGCAGCGGGAACGCGCAGTCGTCCAGCTCCATGGCCGTGCCCTCGGCGGCCTTCAGCGCCGGGGTGATCTCCAGGAGGCGCAGCTTGACCGGCACGTCCGCGCCGAGCAGCTGGCCGGAGGCGATGCGGAAGAGCAGTGCGTAGCCGATCTGGCCGGCCGCGCCGGTGACGGTGACGTTCACGGGAGTGCGGGTCATGGCGTTCTCCGTAGGACAGCTGGCGGTAGGGCGTCGTCGCCCCGGGGTGCGGGATCCCCGCCGCCGGCTCGTGGCCGACGCCTGCCGCGATGATCGATCAAGGGTAGGGATGATCGATCTCTTGGCGTCAAGAGAGATCCAGCGGTCAGGCTATCGCGCATCCGTGATCCCGCACTCCCGGGCCCGTGTGGCCCGTCCCACAACCGGCCGAGGGCGGCGTCCGCCCGCTTCGGGGGGCGCGAAGGGGCGGCGGCCGTCCGCTCCGAAGAGGGGGGACTGAGCGGCGGCCGCCGCAGGGGGACGTCCAGCCGGAAGGGTTGCCGGCCTTCCGGCGCTGCCGGACTCCCGTGGGGGTAACGTGCGCCTGCCCCGTGACGGCGGGCTCATGCATGGCGAGGGCGATTCTTTTCGGCAGGTCTTTCGTCAGGGCCTTTCGGCCGGTCCTGCCGGCGTCTTCGGCGGGGACGCGGCCTTGTTCCGGGCGCCTCCCGGGCACTGGAAGACAGCTTCGCGCGCGCCCCTCAGGTCGTACGCGCTACTTCGTGCACCCCTTGCGCCCCGACGCGAGCGTCACGCACGCCTTCGCGGCGGCCGGGTCCTTCACGGACACCATGGGGGTGTACGCGTCCGTGTCCGCCGCCCCGGTCACCGAACCGGTCTGCTCGGCCGATCCGCTCGCGGACACCTCGACCGTGTCGCCCGGTGCCGCCCGCGTGACCCGGGCCCACGCCGCTGCGCACGTCCTGCTGTACCGGACCTCGACGAGGGTCGTGCCCACGGTGGCGGTGGCGGTGCTCCTGGCCTGGGTGCCGCCGCAGCCCATTTTCTCCGGGTCCTTGCCGGTGCAGCCCGCGCCACCGCACCGGACGCCCACCGGCAGGTGCGGGCTCGCGCTCGCCGACGTCGGGGCCGGTGCGGGCGCCCCGGCGGACTTCTTCCCCTCACCGCCGGTGAGGAAGAAGGCCACCCCGATCACCACGAGCGCCCCGGCCAGTCCCGCGAGGAACATCACCAGCCGCCGCCTGCGCTGTGCGTCCGGCCGTCCGGCGCCGGGAGGCCCGCCCGCCGTCGGGGGTCCGAACTCCGACGCGGGTCCGAACTCCCCTGCCGGGCCGGCCGTTCCCGGCGGGCCCGTCCGTGCGTCACCCGCGGTGCCCGGGGTCCGAGCGGCCCTCGGCTGCGGCTCCCCGGGTGCCGTGCGCACCTCGGAGATCCGGGCGGCCTGCGTGGTCATGTCGTGGTGCGTCTCCGCGCGGCTCCAGGCACGCTCGGCCGGCTCCCACAGGGCGATGAGAGGGACGGGATCGGTGCCTGTCACCTCGGCCAGGGCGACGACGGCGCCCTTCGGCGGGAGCAGTCGGCCGGCCAGATAGCGTTCCCAGGACGTCTTGCTGTAGCCGGTGCGGTCGGCCACGGCGAAAACGCTGAGCCCGCTGTGGTCCACGAGCCGCCGCAGCTGTCCTGCGAACTTGCTCACCTGCGGATCCAGTTCCTCGGGCAGGGCCTTCCAACGAGGCATCGCTTCCCCCTCATTCCCCCGGTGTGCGCTGAGGCGGCCCCCTGACGGGTGCGGGCGCTCGGGACGCCCCCGGACCGTCCCGAGGGGACACGTTAGCCCCGGCTCAGCGAGCATTCGGGGCCATCCGCGAACTTGTCGACGCATCGGCACAACAGGGACACGGCGGCGACCTCAGCAGTCACACCGGGCTCAGGTCACCCGAACGTGAAGGCACCGGCGACGGCGACGACGAGCAGCACCAGCAGGGCGAGGAGCGCGGCGAGCAGAAGCCGGCGTCCGGCGGGCCGCGACCGGGGCTCCACCTCGGGCAGGTCCCACCACGGAACGGTCGGATCGTCCTCGTACTCCCCCGGCACGGGACCGTCCACAGCTGTGGGCACGGGACCGGTGCCGGCCGGGGCGGGTACGGGCCCTTTGCCCGTCGGGGCGGGCATGGGAGCGCCGGCCGTCGGGGCGGGTACGGGCCCTTTGCCCGTCGGGGCGGGCATGGGAGCGCCGGCCGCCGGGGCAGGCACGGGAGCGCCACCCGTAGGGGCGGGCATGGGAGCGCCGCCCGTCGGGGCGGGTACGGGCCCTTTGCCCGCCGGGGCAGGCACGGGAGCACCACCCGCCGGGGCAGGCACGGGAGCACCACCCGCCGGGGCAGGCACGGGGTCGGCGTCCGCCGGTGCGGGGAGCGGGGCGGGCTGGCGGGGCCAGGCGTCCACGGCCAGTTCCCAGCGCACACCGAAGCGTTCGGCCTCCTCGCGCTTCAGTCCCGCGACCCGGCACAGCGCGACGACCGCCTGGCGGGGCGGCGGCTGGGAGGCGTTGAGATAGCGCTGCCAGGACGACTTGCTGTACGCGGTGCGCGCGCCGAGAGCGACGAGGCTGAGTCCGGTGCGGTCCTTCAGGAGCCGCAGCTGCTCCACGAAGTGCCGTACCTCCGGCGGCAGACCGTCCGGCAGCGGCTGCCAGGCGCCCATCGCTCACCCCTCCGCGTCACCCCGGCCCAAGCGTCCATCCGTTCGATTGACGGTGTCAGGGGTCGGATCGGTTCCGCCGGGAGGCACACGGACTATGGCGGAACGGTCACTTCCGTGCCACAGCAGCCCCTCAGGTGTTGAACGGCTCACGCTCGTACACAAGGGTGATTCCCGGGCGCCCGGCCTTCCACGGGGGAGAGGCCGAGCGCCCCCTTCCCGGTACGACGACGGCGGGCCGCCCCTTCAGGAGAAGGGGCGGCCCGCCGTGGTGCGGGTGCGACGGCCGTCGCCTCAGGCGCGGACCGTGAAGTGCAGCGTGTCGTCCAGGAAAGGTATCTCCAGCCATGGATTGGGCTGGGCCATCATCGCGAGCAGCACGATGGCCAGGCCCAGGACGCCGTAGGTCACCATGTCGGTGAAACGGGACCGCACGGCGAGCATGCCCACGTCGGGCAGTGTCCAGCGCATCGCCGCACCACCCAGCAGCGCGACGCCGATCAGGATGGTGCCGAGGCGGAACGCGTCCAGCGCGGTCACCAGCAGCCCCAGCCCGACGACGCCCAGCACCACGAGGATCGGCCACTGCCGGGCGGGCGCGGGCGCGTCACGGGGCGCCGCCCGGCCGCCGCCCTCGGGCCGCGCGGTGTCCCGGGTGACCCGCGGGAACCGACGGGTCGTCCGCAGCGGCCGGCCGGCGTCGTCGGAGGCACCGACCGCGTCCCGCACGACCGGCTCGGCCTCCTTGTCCCGGGTGCCCTCGGGCTTGCCGTCAGCCGACACTGCGCTCCGCCGCCTCGACCACGTTGACGAGCAGCTGGGCACGGGTCATGGGGCCCACACCGCCCGGGTTGGGGGAGATCCAGCCGGCCACCTCGGCGACGCCCGGGTGCACATCGCCGACGATCTTGCCCTCGGCGTTGCGGGAGACACCGACGTCGAGGACGGCGGCGCCCGGCTTGACGTCCTCGGGCCGGATCAGATGCGCGGAGCCCGCCGCGGCGACGATGATGTCGGCCCGCCGCAGATGCGCCGAGAGATCGCGGGTGCCGGTGTGACACTGGGTGACCGTGGCGTTCTCGCTGCGCCGGGTCAGCAGCAGCGGCATCGGGCGGCCGATGGTCACGCCCCGGCCGACGACCACGACCTCGGCACCCTTGATCTCGACGCCGTAGCGGCGCAGCAGGGTGAGCACGCCGTTGGGGGTGCAGGGCAGCGGCGCCGGCTCGTTCAGCACCAGGCGGCCGAGGTTCATCGGATGCAGGCCGTCCGCGTCCTTCTCCGGGTCCATCAGCTCCAGGATCCGGTTCTCGTCGATGCCCCTGGGCAGCGGCAGCTGCACGATGTAGCCGGTGCAGTCCGGGTCCTCGTTCAGCTCACGGACGACCGCCTCGATCTCCTCCTGAGTGGCGGTCGCGGGCAGTTCGCGCTGGATCGACGCGATGCCGACCTCCGCGCAGTCGCGGTGCTTGCCCGCGACGTACTTCCGGCTGCCGGGGTCGTCCCCGACCAGGATCGTGCCGAGGCCGGGCGTGACGCCCTTCTCCTTCAGCGCCGCCACGCGGGCGGTCAGATCGGACTTGATCGCGGCTGCGGTGGCCTTGCCATCGAGAATCTGGGCGGTCATGTCTCCCATCCTCGCGGATGACCCGCCCCCGGTTCCAATCCGGGTGGGAACGGATGCGGACGGTCGTCGGCGGCCGCTTCCGGCGCCGAATGATCATCCACATTGCGACTGCACAACACATGTCTCCGCTGACTGGACAAATCGTCACCGCTGCTAGAACGATGAACGGCGCAGTTCTGCGGTTCATGTTCGGGGGGCAAACCGCTCAGTTCGTGACGTTCCTCCGCGCAATCCGCACCGTCCCCATGCGTCAACGGAGGAAACCGGCCATGAGTTTCGGCTCGCCCAACAACCCCTACGGTCAGCCGCAGAACCCCCAGCAGGGGTACGGCTACCCCCAGCAGGGTCAGCAGCCCGGCTACGGCTACCCGCAGGCACCGGGCGTGCCGCCGCAGGGCGCCTACGGCTACCCGCAGACGCCGGGTTACGCGGGCCCTCCCGCTCCCCGGGTCGCATCCATGGGCCGCCGGTTCGGCGCCCGTCTGATCGATGGCGTCGTCTTCGGCGTCATATACGCCGTCCTCGCCGTCGTGGGTGTCGCCGGTGCCGTCGGTGCGGCCAAGAACTGCGACCCGAACGCCGCGGACTACAACACCTGCATCAACAACGCCGGCTCGGACATCGCGGCCAAGTTCGGCGCCGTCATCGGCGTCCTTGCGATCATCGGCCTGCTCTACGAGTGGCTGATGGTCGGCCTGGTGGGCCGCACCCTGGGCAAGATGGCCGTCGGCCTGCACGTGGTGAACGCCGAGACGGGCGGGAAGCCGGGCCTCGGCAAGTCGTTCATCCGCTGGATCATCCCGACGGTCGGCGCCGTGCTCTGCGGCATCGGCCAGCTCCTGGTCTACCTGTCCCCGTTCTGGGACAAGTCCGGCCGCCAGCAGGGCTGGCACGACAAGGCCGCGGGCACGATGGTCGTCCAGAACTGACCGCACCGCACGAAGGGCCGTGCCCCCCGGCAAGGGGAGGCACGGCCCTCGGTGTGTCGTCCCGCGGCGCACGCCCGCAGGGGACGTCCCCGGGGAGGCCGGCCTCCGCCCGCCGGCGGCCGCCGGCCCCGCGCCCGCCGGTGTCAGTGGAAGAAGTGGCGCGTGCCCGTGAAGTACATGGTCACGCCCGCCTTCTGCGCGGCCTCCACGACCTGCTCGTCACGGATCGAACCGCCCGGCTGGACAATCGCCTTGACGCCCGCGGCGATCAGGATCTCCGGGCCGTCGGGGAACGGGAAGAAGGCGTCCGAGGCGGCGTAGGAACCGCGCGCCCGCTCCTCGCCGGCCCGCTCGACGGCCAGCTTGCAGGAGTCCACCCGGTTGACCTGGCCCATGCCGACGCCGACCGAGGCGCCGTCCTTGGCGAGCAGAATGGCGTTGGACTTGACGGCACGGCAGGCCCGCCAGGCGAAGGCCAGCTCCTTCAGCTCGTCGGCGGTGAGCGCCTCACCGGACGCCAGCGTCCAGTTGGCCGGGTCGTCGCCGTCGGCCTGGAGGCGGTCGGTGGCCTGGAGGAGGACGCCGCCGTCGATCTGCTTGGCCTCCACCCGGTTGCAGGGGCCGTTCGGGGCCCTGAGCACCCGGATGTTCTTCTTCTTGGTGAGGGCCTCCAGCGCGCCCTCCTCGTAGTCGGGCGCCACGATGACCTCGGTGAAGATGTCGGCGACCTGCTCGGCCATCTCCTTGCTGACCGGCCGGTTGACGGCGATGACACCGCCGTACGCGGAGACCGGGTCGCAGGCGTGCGCCTTGCGGTGCGCCTCGGCGACGTCCGCGCCGGTCGCGATGCCGCAGGGGTTGGCGTGCTTGATGATTGCGACGCACGGCTCGTCGTGGTCGTACGCGGCACGGCGCGCGGCGTCCGTGTCCGTGTAGTTGTTGTACGACATCTCCTTGCCGTGCAGTTGCTCCGCCTCCGCGAGGCCGCCGCCGTTGCCGTCGACGTAGAGGGCGGCGGGCTGGTGGGGGTTCTCGCCGTAGCGCAGGGTGTTCTTGCGCTCGTAGGTGGCGCCCACGAAGTCCGGGAAGGCGTCCTCGGCGTTCTCGTCGACCGGCGCGTACGAGGACGCGAACCAGGAGGCGACCGCGACGTCGTACGAGGCGGTGTGCTGGAAGGCCTCCGCGGCGAGCCGCTTGCGGGCGGGCAGGTCGAAGCCGCCGTCGCGGACCGCGGCGAGGACGTCGGCGTACCGCTCCGGGCTGGTGACCACGGCCACGGACGGATGGTTCTTGGCAGCGGCGCGGACCATGGAGGGGCCGCCGATGTCGATCTGCTCGACGCACTCGTCGGGGGACGCCCCGGAGGCGACGGTCTCCCGGAAGGGGTAGAGGTTGACGGCGACGAGGTCGAACGGCTCGACACCCAGCTCGGCGAGCTGCTGCCGGTGGCTGTCGAGGCGCAGGTCGGCGAGGATGCCCGCGTGGACCTTGGGGTGCAGGGTCTTGACCCGGCCGTCCAGGCACTCGGGGAAGCCGGTCAGCTCCTCGACCTTGGTGACGGGAACGCCCGCGGCGGCGATCCTCGACGCGGTGGAGCCGGTGGAGACGAGCTCGACACCCGCCTCGTGGAGGCCTCGGGCCAGCTCTTCGAGTCCGGTCTTGTCGTAGACGCTGACGAGCGCGCGCCGGATGGGCCGCTTGGTGCTCTCGGCGGTCACTGGATAACTACCTTTCGTCCCTCAATGCGGTAGCCGTTGCGGGCGAGTCGCCCCACGACCTCGACGAGCAGCCTTCGCTCGACTTCCTTGATGCGCTCGTGCAGAGCGCTCTCGTCGTCCTCGTCCCGGACCTCCACCACGCCCTGAGCGATGATCGGTCCGGTGTCGACGCCGTCGTCGACGAAGTGGACGGTGCACCCGGTGACCCTGGCGCCGTACGCGAGCGCGTCCCGCACACCGTGGGCTCCGGGAAAACTGGGCAGGAGAGCGGGGTGGGTGTTGACGAACCGCCCGCCGAACCGCGCGAGGAACTCCTTCCCCACGATCTTCATGAAGCCCGCGGAGACGACGAGGTCGGGCTCGTGGGCCGCGACGGCCTCGGTGAGGGCCGCGTCCCAGGCCTCACGGCTCTCGTGGTCCTTGACCCGGCACACGAAGGTGGGCAGCCCGGCGCGCTCGGCACGGGCGAGGCCCTCGATGCCGTCGCGGTCGGCACCGACGGCGACGATCTCGGCCCCGTAGGCGGGCCCGGCCTCGGCGATGGCGTCGAGGAGCGCCTGCAGATTGGTGCCGGACCCGGAGACCAGGACGACCAGGCGTTTGGCCGCGGACTCGGAGGCGGTCTCGGCCACGGACTCGGCCACGGCGGGGCCCTTTCTCGGGAGAGCGTTCGTGCGGTCGCTCGGCGAGCGGATGCCCGGGAGAGCGTTTGTATGGTCGTACGAATGCTTCGCGTCCCCGAATACGGGGAAGTCTACGAAGCGGTCGACCGTCAGCAACGATACCGGCACTCCGGACGGCCCCCACGGGACGGGGGCGTGGCCGGAAGGTAGCGTCTGCGGGGGAACCGCCCGGGGAAGCGGATCGACGCGGGGGAACGACGCGCCTGCGCGGGACGTTGATCCGGGCAAGAACGCCTGCCCGGGCGTGCCCGCCTCGCGGCACCCTCCGCCGACGAGCCGCCCGCCAGATTCACCAAGGGGAAGACGCACACCTGATGCCGGACCGCAGTCTCCGACTCCCTCCGCTGCTGCTGCGCGAGCGGCGCCCTTCTCCTGTGCCGCCACGGGAGAGCGACGAGACCCCTGGGAACGGGGGCGACTCCGCGAGCGGCGGGCGGGGCCAGGGGACGCCCGCGGACGACAACCCCTTCGCACCGCCGCCGGAGGGCACCCCGGACCAGCCCTGGCGGCCGCGCCACCCGGCGCCCGGCAAGGGCGAGGGACAGGACGGCTCCGACGACGACGGACGTTCCGGGTGGGGCAGCCAGTGGAGCGACCGGCAGCCCGGCCCCTCGGGCGGCCGCTTCGGCGACCGTCCGGGCGGCTCCGGCGGACAGGGCGGTCCCGAGGGACCCGGCGGTCAGGGCCCCGCCCTGCGCTGGGACCCCACGGACCCCGCCCAGCGGCGTGCGCGCTATGCCCTGCTGTCCGGCATGTGGGCCTTCTTCTTCGCGCTCTTCAGCTGGCCGTACGTGGCCCTGCTGCTGGGCGCGCTGGCCGTGTACTGGGGCGCGAGCGCGCTGCGCGCCAAGCCCCGCACCCCCGACCCGAACAGCTCGGCGCCTCCGGCCCGTCCGCAGACGACGGCGGCGATCAGCGGTCTGGTCACGGCGACCCTGGCGATCGCGATGGTGGCGGCCACGTTCACGGCCCAGTTGGTCTACCGCGACTACTACACCTGTCTGAACGACTCCCTGACGGCCGCGGCGAAGCACTCGTGCAACGACCTGCTGCCGAAGGATCTGCGGGGAGTTCTGGGCACCCAGAACTGAGCCGTCGGCCGGCTCCCCCGGCGGCAGGGCGCCCCAGTGCCTCTCACGGGTTCGTTCCCGGAGGCGGCGGGGGCTCGTGCATCCCGAAGTCCGACAGGAACGGGTCCACCTCCCCCGACAGCACCCCGTACGGCTGGAGATCGGGGTCCTCCCACAGCACGCGGCCCGGCTTGCGGGCCCCCGCCGGTTCGGGTGCCGTCGGCGACGGCACCGAGGGGGCGGTCGGTGCGGGGTTCTCCCCTGCCTGCCGGGGCCATGGCCACCACACCCGCCGCCGTCCGCTCCGCTCCGGCTTGGCGCTCCCGCGCAGCCGCCAGGCCCGTACGCCCAGCGCCACCGGCAGTCCCGTCGCCACCGTCCAGCCGGCAGCCGCACCGCCCACCTGCCACCCCACCGGCCCGAAGTGCGCCAGCGCGGCCACCCCGAGCGGCCCTCCCGCCGCCTCCGCGAGGCCGCCGAGCAGCACCCCGCACACGAGCGCCGCCATCGCCGTGGCCGCCGCCGCCCGGCCCGCCGACCACGCCGTGTCCCGGTCCCGCCGCGGCTCCCCGCCCCGGCACGCCGCCCCCGCCACGAACCATCCGACCGTCACCCCCGCCACGGCCGGCACCGCCCCCACCGCCCACGCCAGTGGCCCGCCGCCCGCGACCGGCACCGCCGCCAGCAGCGGAAAGGAGGGCAGGGTAGCCGGGGGCCGGCCCGTCGACAGCGGCCCCACGGCATGCCCCGCCCCCAGCACGAACCCGGGCCCGAGCGCGTAGGCCGCGCCCCACACCGCCGCGTTCGGCACCAGCGCCAGGGCCAGCAGCAGGACCGCGCACCAGCCCGACCACCCCGCCGTGAGCTGGGGGAACGACGCCCGCGCGGCCGCGCCGTGCCACACCAGTGACGCGCCCACGAGCAGCGTGCCCCCGCCGACGAGCGTGGCCCCGCCGGCCAGCGCGGCCCGCACGGAGACCGCCAAGCACCTCCGCCCGCCCGCGTCCGCCGGCCCGGGCCCGGCCGGGGAGAGCCGCGCGAGCACCCGGCGGACCCACACCGGACCGTCCGGCCGCCCGTGCGCCGTCCACACACCGGCCCCCACCACGACCACGGTGACCAGCGGCAGGCAGAGCGTGATCCAGGCCCACGACGGCCGCAGGTTCCCGCCCGAGGCGTACAGCGCCGCCACCGAGCCGACCCCGAGGTACCCCGCCGTCACACCGGGCCAGGCCGTGCGCGCCGGGATGAGCGGGGCGTCGTCCGCCGCGCCTTCGAGGTCCTCCGCGTCCTGCGCGCCGTCCACCGCGTCGCGTCCCGCCCGGTACAGCAGCCACACCGGCAGTACGGCCAGCAGCAGGGGTGTCACGCCGACGGGCGCGGGCACCCCGGAGAGCGTCTCGGTGCGGACGAGGACGACACCGTGCGCCAGCAGCCAGAGGGAGGCCGCGAGGCGCAGCGCGCCGCCGGGGCCGTTGTCGGGGAACGGAGAAGTGATCCACAGCAGGATCACGAGCAGGGCGAGCGAGCCGAGTCCCAGCGCGGCGGCGACGGCGCCGCCCAGGAGACTGCCGCCCAGCCCGGGCCATCGGTCGCGCGACCGGGTGAGCGGGGGCGACGGCGGGGTGCGGCGGTCGGTCCATGGGGTCACGCCCGCCATGCTCCCAACGACACGCGCTTTCCCGTCGTAACAGGGGAAGCACCGATGTGTCGCTCAATATACGTTTATGTACTTTGTTACACGGAAGGCCGCAGGCCGCCCTGCGACGCAGGGTTCCGCCTCCCCGCAACCGCGGGGCGAGCGGCCCCCCGTGACGCCCCCACAGGCCTTCGACGCGTTGTACGAGTCCTGCGTCGCCGCCCTCGTACGACAGACGTATCTGCTCACCGGCCGCCCCCTGCTGGCCCGCGAATCCGTCGAGCAGGCCTTCCAGCAGGCCTGGCGGAGCTGGCCCGAGGTGGCCGTGGACCCCGATCCCGCCGGGTGGGTACGGGCCGCGGCCCACGACTGGGCGCTCTCGCCCTGGCACCGCTTCCGTCCATGCCACCGGCAGCCCGGTCCGCCGCCCGCCGACCCGGACGACCGCGCGCTGCTGCACGCGCTGCTGACACTGCCGCCCGCACACCGGCGCACGCTGCTGCTCCACGACGGCGTAGGCCTCGGCCTGCCGGAGGCCGCGGCCGAGACGCAGGCGAGCACACCGGCCACGGCGGGCCGGCTGCTGTCCGCGCGGGAGGCGCTCACCGCGCTGGTACCGGACCAGGCCGCGCCGCCCGTACTGCGCCGCAGGCTGAGCGAGCTGGCCACCGCGCAGCCCCTGCGCGCGGCCAGACCGCCCACGGTCCGCACCCGGGGCGAGCGGCGCACCCGGCGGTGGACCGTCGCGACCGTCGCCCTCACGACCGCGATCGTCGGCGCGACCACACTGACCCTGCGGGTCGCCGAGGACCACTACGAACGCCCCGTGGCCCGGGGGACGGAGATCCGGGACCTGCCACCGCGGGGGGCCGAGGGGCCGCTGTCCCAGGAGCAACAGGAGATCCGTCACCTGCTGGAGTCACTGCTCCTTCGCGGGCCGGAGCGCCTGGTGCCGCAGGCGCGGTGACGGGTTGTCCGTCGGCCGGCGTGCCGCGCACCTTCAGTCCGCCGGCGAGAGCAACGCGTCGATCAGCGTGACGGCCGCCGCCCGCGCTGGCGCACCGCCCGCGCCGTCACCCTGGCCGAGCTGCGCGGGCTGATCCCGGTGAACGGGGTGCAGTTCGAGTACAGCCTGGTGGAACGCACCGCGGACCGCGAGATCCTGCCCATGGCCGAGGCCCTCGGGCTCGGCGGGGCCCTGTGGTCACCGCTGGGCGGCGGACTGCTCACCGGCAAGTACCGCACCGGCAGCGAGGGACGGCTGACCGACTGGAAGCGTCTGGTCCACACCGAGAACGACCAGCAGAAGACCGCCGTGGTGGACACCGTCCTGGCCGTCGCCGAGGAGACCGGCGCCTGCCCCGCCCAGGTCGCCGTGGCCTGGGTCCGCGAGTACGGCCGCGCGCGCCGTCACCCCGCTCGTCCCCGTCATCGGTCCGCGCACCCTGCCTCAGCTGGAGGACTACCTCGGGGCCCTCGCGGTACGGCTGAACGCCGGGCAGTTCCGGCGTCTGGACGAGGTCAGCCGCGTTCCCCTCGGTCAGCCCCACGAGCAGGTCGCCGCCCAGCGGCCCGCCGTCCTCGACGGTGGCGACACTGCCGCCCGGTTCCGCACCCCCGTGCCGCCCGTTGCGTGATCCCGGGGCCTGACCGCGCCGAGACCCGGTCGCCGGCACCGACTGCGCCCGACCTCGCACCCGTCCGGAGACGCCGGTGGGCCCGCGCTCCCCGAAGGGAACGCGGGCCCACCCGTGGTTCAGCCACGGTGGCGTTCAGCCGCTCGGGCCGTTCGGCCGGAGCTGCGAACGCCGGAGAGGAGAACTCAGCCGGCGAGGATCTCGCGGGCCAGCTTCGCCGTCTCGGTCGGCGTCTTGCCGACCTTGACGCCGGCGGCCTCCAGGGCCTCCTTCTTCGCCTGGGCGGTGCCCGACGAACCGGAGACAATGGCGCCCGCGTGACCCATGGTCTTGCCCTCGGGGGCGGTGAAGCCCGCGACGTAGCCGACGACCGGCTTGGTCACGTTCTCCTTGATGAAGGCCGCGGCCCGCTCCTCGGCGTCGCCGCCGATCTCACCGATCATGACGATGAGGTCGGTGTCGGGGTCGTCCTGGAACGCCTTGAGGGCGTCGATGTGGGTGGTGCCGATGATCGGGTCACCGCCGATGCCGACGCAGGTCGAGAAGCCGAGGTCACGCAGCTCGTACATCATCTGGTACGTCAGCGTGCCGGACTTCGACACCAGACCGATGCGGCCCGGCTTGGTGATGTCGGCCGGGATGATGCCGGCGTTCGACTGGCCGGGGGTGATCAGGCCGGGGCAGTTCGGACCGATGATGCGGGTCTTGTTGCCCTTCTTGCCGGCGTACGCCCAGAAGGAGGCCGTGTCGTGCACCGCGATGCCCTCGGTGATGACGACCGCGAGCGGGATCTCGGCGTCGATGGCCTCGACGACCGCGTCCTTGGTGAACTTCTCCGGGACGAAGATGACCGTGACGTCGGCGCCGGTCTTCTCGATGGCCTCCTTGACGGAGCCGAAGACGGGTACCTCGGTGCCGTCGAAGTCCACGACCTGACCCGCCTTGCGCGGGTTCACGCCACCGACGATGTTCGTGCCGGAAGCCAGCATGCGCTTGGTGTGCTTCTGGCCCTCGGAGCCGGTCATGCCCTGGACGATGACCTTGGATTCCTTGGTGAGGAAGATAGCCATGGTTGTCTGTGACCTCGTCCCTTACTTCGCGGCAGCAGCCAGCTCGGCGGCCTTGTCGGCCGCGCCGTCCATGGTGTCCACACGCTGCACGAGCGGGTGGTTGCGGTCGTCCAGAATCTGGCGACCAAGCTCGGCGTTGTTGCCGTCGAGACGCACGACCAGCGGCTTGTTGACCTCTTCGCCCTTGGACTCGAGGAGCTCCAGGGCCTGCACGATGCCGTTGGCGACCGCGTCGCAGGCGGTGATGCCGCCGAAGACGTTGACGAACACGGACTTGACGTCCGGGTCGCCGAGGATGATCTCCAGGCCGTTGGCCATGACCTCGGCGGAGGCGCCACCGCCGATGTCGAGGAAGTTGGCGGGCTTGACGCCCTTGTGGTTCTCGCCGGCGTAGGCGACGACGTCCAGGGTCGACATGACCAGACCCGCGCCGTTGCCGATGATGCCGACCTCGCCGTCGAGCTTGACGTAGTTGAGGTTCTTCTCCTTGGCGGCCGCCTCGAGGGGGTTGGCGGCGGCCTTGTCGTGGAGCTCCTCGTACTCGGGGTGACGGAACTCGGCGTTCTCGTCGAGCGACACCTTGCCGTCGAGGGCGATGACGTCACCGGAGGCGACCTTGGCCAGCGGGTTGACCTCGACCAGGAGGGCGTCCGACTTGATGAAGGTGTCCCAGAGCTTGATCAGGACGTGGGCCACCTTGTCGGCGACCTCGGCCGGGAACTTGGCCGCGGCGACGATCTCCTGGGCCTTGGCCTCGTCCACACCGTCGATGGCGTCGATGGCGATCTTCGCGACGGCCTCGGGGCGGGTGGCCGCGACCTCCTCGATCTCCATGCCGCCCTCGACGGAGGCGATGGAGAGGAAGGTGCGGTTGGCGCGGTCGAGGAGGAAGGAGACGTAGTACTCCTCGACGATCTCCGGAGCGGTCTCGGCGATCATGACCTTGTGGACCGTGTGGCCCTTGATGTCCATGCCGAGGATGTCCGTCGCACGGGCGACCGCCTCGTCCGGGGTGGCGGCCAGCTTCACACCGCCGGCCTTGCCGCGGCCACCGACCTTCACCTGCGCCTTGACGACCGACTTGCCGCCCAGCCGCTCGGTGATCTCGCGCGCCGCCTCAGGCGTGTCGATGACTTCACCGGCCAGCACCGGTACACCGTGCTTGGCGAAGAGGTCCCTCGCCTGGTACTCGAACAGGTCCACGCGCTTCCGTCCCTATCAGTGATCTCGCGGTTCGTTGGATGCGTGGGCGTGCCGCGAAGGGCAACGTGACGTCCGCATGTGTCACAAGGGAGGCGCACACGGTGTCCGAGCGCGCGGCATGTCCGTCTCGCAGGTTATCGCCGCTTGCGGTGGGGCTCTAAATCGCAGATCACACCTGAGCGGTGATACCTGTCACACGTGCACAGGACGGGAAGGGTCCCACCGGGTTGGGGTTGGCCCGGTGGGACCCCCGTGCCGCCCCGGGAGGGGCGCGGAGCGAGTGGTCCCCACCCCAATGGGGCCACTCGCCCGGTCCGCGGGGTTTCGGTGGAGCAGGCCGACGGTTTTCGGCCTGCCCCGGAGCCTCATTCCCCGCGGAGGCGTTCGGACGCCGTGGGGCGTCGGTCTCAGAGGGAGTACGTGCCGTGGTGCAGGTACTCCGGGGTCACGGACGCGGCGACGTCCTGGGTGCCGGACACCGCGTGGCCGGCCAGCGCGCCGCCCGCGGACCCCGCCGTCCCGGCCAGATCACCGGCGAAGGGCGCCGCCGGCCCGGCGACCCCGTGGGCGAAGCCGTCGGCCTCGCCCACGACCCCGTCCGCGAAGGGCCGCACATCACCCGTCACGCCGTAGGCCGAACGGGTGACGCTGTCGGCCACCGGGTGCACGACGGGCATCGCGGTGGCGTTCGCCGTCCGCACCACCTCGTGTGCCGCCCCCAGGGCCTCGTGCGCCGTCTCCACGACCGGGCGCACCGAGCCGGCCACGCCCTGCGCGAACGGCTGCACCTCGCCCCCGACGCCGTACGCCAGCTCCGACGCGCCCGCGGCCACGCCCCCGGCGAACGACGGAACCTGTGCGGCGGTCCCGACGGTTCCGTCCGCAAACGGCCCCACCTCACCCGTCACGCCGTACGCCAGCCCCGTCGCGTCCCAGGCGGCCTGCCCGGCGACCGGCACGGCGCCGTCCACAGCGGTACGGGCGACCGGCGGCAGCGTCGCCTCAGCCGTCCGGCCGGCCACCGGGGTGACCGTCCCGTAGGCCACCGCCTGCGTGTCCGCGACCGTCCCGTACGCGAGCGTCGCCGCACGGACCTGCGCGTGCCGGGCGAGCGGCTGGGCGTCCGCGACGGCCCCGGCAGCCAGACCCGCCGCGCCGCCGACGGCGTGAGCGGCGACCGGCACGACGCCGTCCACAGCGGTACGGGCGACGGGCGGCAGCACCGCGGCGGCCGTCTCGTCGACCACCGGGGTGACCGTGCCGGGCGCACTGCCGACCGTGCCGACGACCTGCTGCCGCACGCCCATGACGTCACCCGTGAGATGACCCGGGACCGCGGCGACACCGGCCTGCGCCTCTTCGGCCCGGCCCTGCGCGAGGGCGGTCGCGTCCGCCGCACGGCCCTCGGTCCCGGCAAACGCCTGCCGCGCGGCGCCGGTCCCGGCTCCTGCGGTGCGGCCCGCGCCCGCGACCGTGTGGTGTGCCTTCGTACGAACCACTCCGTCGACGCCCTGCGCCTGGGCGCGCGCCGCGTTCTGCACGCCCTGGAGCCTGGTCTGCGCGGCGGCGAGCGCCTGTTCCAGCTCGGGGGCGAAGGCCGACAGCGGGCCGAAGAGGTAGTCGATCTCGTGCTGCTGCGGCGCGGCGGCCGCATCGGCCACGGTGGCGGCGGCCGTGCCCCGGGTGTGGTCCGCCGGCCCGCCGGCCCGGCCCACGCCGGCGTGCGCGGCACCGCTCAGGTGGGACGACCGCGCGGCGGACACCTCGGCTTCGACGTACCTGCGGGCCTGGTCCACGGCGGGCGCGGCCTTCCCGACCTGCGTCCCCGACTGCTGCTCGACCTGTCCGACCTGGTTCCCGGCCTGGTGGGTGAGGTGGGTGGCGGCCCGGGCGGCGGTGTGCGTGCCGTCCGTGACGGTGGTCGTGGCCCGGGTCGCGGTGCCGGTCACGGCCGTACCGTGCGTGACCCCGGAGACGGTGTCCTGCACATCGGCGACGACACCGCCCACGGTGCCGGTGACCGCGCCGACCGTGCCCGCGGTGTCGATGCTCACGTCGGGCGTGGAGACGGCGGACGCCGGCAGTTCGTCCGCGCTGGCGACGGCCGAGCCGAGCGCCCAGGCGCCGGTGACTCCGGCGGCTATGACGATGGAGCGGCGGATGTTCTTGTTCATGTGTGCGTCAGATCCTTAGGGATTCCGGAATTCCGGGAGTTCGGGACCACCGCTGCCGAGTCCTGTGGCCGGCGCCGGTGTGGGGCCGACGGATCCATGGGCGATCCGGAGGGATCGGGCGGCCACGGAGGTGATCCGGCTGTGCGGCTCGGGTCCGATGGCTTCCGTCCGGGGATGGCGGCTGAGCGGGGCCCGGACGGCGGGCAGACCTGTTCCTCCCCCGCGCGGAAGGTCTCGCGGGGAGGAGGTGCTGCTGCCCTAGCCGGGGAACTCGGGAATGTCCCGGTGGCGGTCCCGGGTCCCGTCCGCGGTGACGACCGCGGTGGCGCCGGGCAGAAGCCGCAACGGCGCCCGGTGGTTCAACGCGACGGCATGACCGCCACTGTGTCGCGGCGCCCCGTCGTCGCCGACCGGCTGCGTGCCGGACACCCCCGACGGTGCGTCGCCCGGCGACTGGTGCAGGGGCGCGTGCGAGGGCCGGGGAAGGCGGAGGGCACGGTGCGCGCACTGCCCCGCCGCCCCATCGGCCACGGCGACCCGCGGCCCGGCCTCCCCCGCCCGGTGGTGCTCAGCCTCGCCGGACGCCCGGTCCGCGACCGAGGGCCCGGGCCGGCTGTGCCCGGAGGGCGTCGACTTCCTGGGCACACCCGCCAGCCCCGTCTCGCCCGGAAGTCCGGGGAGTTCGGGAAGTACGGGGAGCCCGGGCACCGGCGGCAACGACGGGGCCGGGGGGAGGACGGGGAGGGACGGAAGGGAGGGAACCGCCGGGAGGGGCAGCCATGGTGACGGCGCGTCGACCAGTCCCGCGGACACCGTCCGCACCAGGGTGTCCCCCACCGGTCGCACCACCGTGGAGACCGCCCGGGTCACGGAGGTGAGGCGGGTGGCGCGGGTGGCGCGGGTGAGCGGCTCGGTGAGCGCGCCGAGCGTCGTGAGCGCGGGGCGGACGGTGGATGTGGGGCCGGAGTTCGGCGCAGGCCGAGCGACAGACGTACGGCCGGAGTTCGACGTGGGCCGAGCGACAGACGTACGGCCGGACTTCGACGTGGGCCGAGCGACAGACGTACGGCCGGACTTCGACGTGGGCCGAGCGACAGACGTACGGCCGGACTTCGACGTGGGCCGAGTGGCGGACGTACGGCCGGTCTTCGGCGTGGGCCGAGTGGCGGACGTGCGGTCGGTGTTCGGCGTGACGTGTGTGGCGGACGTCGAGGGGTGGGCGAGGGGGGATCCCTGCCGCACCGCCCGTCCGACTGTGCCGCTGACGGCCCCCTCGATGTGCAGGACTGTCTGCTGGACCAGTCGCGCCTCGGTGTGGGCCGGAGTGCGGGTCGCGGCGGCAGCCGTCGGAGACGTCGCGGCGGCCAGGGCTCCGTCCGCCGCGTGTGCCTGTCCCTCGGAGAGGAGCCCCAGTGCGAACAACCCGCCCACCAGCACCGCCAGATGCAGCCCACGTCGCCCCGCTGCCGCACGCATCACGCGCAGTGCGGCACCGGCGAAGGGCAGTGCGGCGGGCAGGGTCACGACGGGGAGAGCCTCCGTGCGGCGGAACAGGACGGTACGGGCGACACGGCGCACCGCCGAGGTCGAAGCGCCGTCGATCCTCGCACGGCCCTCCCTCCGTTGCGCAAGCCCCCTGTTACCGATGGGTAGTCATGTCCGGTTTCCTCCTTGTATTCAAACGGTGTCCTGTTTGCGAGGTGTCCCTCGCCCTGCTCAGGCCGTCTCCGGCATCGGCAGGGGCCGCTTCTCGATCGCCGCCGCCATCACCTCCGGGAACAGATCGGGCGTGCACGCGAAGGCCGGTGCCCCCAGTGCCGCCAACGCCGCCGCATGCTCACGGTCGTACGCGGGCGCCCCCTCGTCGGAGAGCGCGAGCAGCGCCACGAACTGCACCCCCGACGCCTTCATCGCCGCCACCCGCTTGAGCATCTCGTCCCGGATCCCCCCTTCGTACAGGTCGCTGATGAGGACCACGACCGTCTCCGTGGGCCGGCTGATCCGCGACTGGCAGTACGCCAGCGCTCTGTTGATGTCCGTGCCGCCGCCGAGCCGGGTGCCGAAGAGGACGTCGACCGGGTCGTCGAGCTGGTCGGTGAGATCCACGACGGAGGTGTCGAAGACGACGAGCCGGGTCGCGAGGGACCGCATGGACGCGAGGACCGCTCCGAACACCGACGCGTACACCACCGACGCCGCCATCGACCCCGACTGGTCGATGCAGAGGATGACCTCCTTCTTCATGGACTGCGACGCCCGGCCGTACCCGATCAGCCGCTCCGGTACGACCGTGCGGTACTCCGGCAGGTAGTGCCTGAGGTTGGCGGCGATCGTGCGGTTCCAGTCGATGTCGTGGTGGCGGGGCCGGTGGATCCGGGCGCTGCGGTCGAGGGCTCCCGTGAGCGTGGCCCGGGTTCGGGTGGCGAGCCGCTTCTCGAGGTCCTCGACGACCTTGCGCACCACCGCCCGTGCCGTCTCCCTGGTGGTCTCCGGCATCGCCTGGTTCAACGAGAGCAGCGTGCCGACCAGGTGCACGTCCGCCTCGACGGCCTCCAGCATCTCCGGTTCGAGCAACAGCGCGGACAGACCGAGGCGGTCGATGGCATCGCGCTGCATGACCTGGACGACGGACGACGGGAAGTACGTCCGGATGTCCCCGAGCCAGCGAGCGACGGACGGCGCCGACGCCCCCAGCCCCGCCGAACGGTCCCGGCCCTGACGCGAGGCGTCCCCCTTTCCGTACAGCGCGGTCAGCGCCCCGTCCATCGCCGCGTCCCGCCCGGTCAGCCCGTATCCGGTGCCGTCCGCCGAGTCCCCGCCGAGCACCATCCGCCAGCGCCGCAACCGCTCGTCGGCCTCGGCCGCACCGGTCACGCCGGCCGCGTCAGCCGTGCCGGTCACCCCGGTCACTCCGCCCGCGCCGTCGTGCCGTCCCCCGGCCGGTGTCGCCGCCCCCCTGTCGATCGCATCCGCACTCATCGAGCCACCCCCACCAGCTCGTCGCCCTCTCTTCTGCCCCCGGGGCCGTCGAGATCACAGCGGCCGGGCTCGCCCGGCTCATCGTCCCCGGAGCCGTCCAGGCCGAGCAGCAGCCGTACCACCGGCACCACCGCGTCCGCCCGCACGGTGTCCAGATCGGGCGCGAACCCGGGCGCGCCCGCGCCGACGGCCACCGCGCTTCCCTGTGCCTTCGGCCCCCGTCGGATCAGGTCGCCGAGGGTGCGTCTGACTCCCGGCTCGTACGCCGAGAACGTGCGCCGCAGCAGCGGCAGTACGCCGATGAACGCGTCCGCCGGCACCTCCGTCAACCAGGCGTCCACCAGCCCGAGCAGCCGCTCGTCGTGCACCAGCAGCATCCCTCCGGCGCCGCCCCCGACGAATCCCTCGATCCACGCGGCCGCGTCAGCCGGAGCCGTACCAGGCGACAGCGCGAGCCCCATGAGCCGCGCGGCCTCGCCCTGCGCCAATTCCCCCTCGTCCAGGAGAAGTCGCACGGCACGTCCACGGACGACTCCCGCGACGGTGTCCCGACCCGACAGCGTCCGCAGCACGGAACGCCACCGGGCCCGTATCTCCCCGTCGGCCTCCCGTCCTCCCTCCGCCAGCAGTCCCACCGCCCCGTGCACCGCATCCACATGACGGCGCATTTCCTCGGCCGCATCCGCGTCGAGCGCGGCGCACGCCGGTGGCAGCCCGACGAACACCCGCTCCGCGAGGCCTGCCGCGACCTCGGCCAGGGCCCGGGTGTCCGTGCCGCGCACGTCTCCGTAACGCAGGGAGCGGACCAGGGCGGGCAGAGCCTGGGCGAGGTGGCCGACGTCGGCGTCCAGTGCCGCCCGGTCGGCGAGCACCCGCATCACCACGGGCAGCGCGTCCGGCAGTACCGCCAGGAGGCACCGCTCGGCGAGCGCCGTGACATCGGCGAGGGCCCGCGCGGCGATGGCGTCCGCCTCGGCCTTGGCGGTCGCGGCGCCGAGCACGGTCGTCCCCCACACTCCCGCCTCCGCGATCCGCACCGCCAACTCCGGCTCCCAGCACAGCCGCCAGGTCTCCCGGAACGTGCCCGTACTGCCGCGGGAGACCGTGGGCTCGCCCCAGCCGACGCCGAGGAGACACAGCCGGTGCAGCAGCCGACTGCGTCCGGCGTCGGTGTCCTTACGCAGGTCCAGCTCCAACTCCCGCTCCGTCGGCTCCGGTTTCAGCCGCAGCCGTTTCTGGAGCCGCGCGAGGTCCCGCTGCAAGGGCACGGCGGGAGCCGAGGCCGGCACCTCCCCCAGGACGTCGCCGACCACGAGGCGGTCGTGCACCAGCGCCAGTGGCACGTCGGAGCCCTCGCACATCACCGCCCGGACGGCGTCGGTCGTCTCGGACAGTCCCGGCAGCGGGCGCCCGCGCAGCGCCGCGAGCGTGTCGGCGAGCCGCACCGCCTCGATGACGTGCGCGGACGACACGATCCGGTCCTCCTCCCGCAGCAGTCCGGCGACCTTGGTCAGCCATCGCTCGACGGGACGGTCGGGCGCGGCGAACAGATGCGCGTACCAGCCGGGCGATTCGATCCCCGCCCCGTAGCCACCGGCCCGGGACAGCCTCCGGTGGGTCCAGGGGACCCAGGTCATGTCCGTCCGTACCTTGGGCAGCCCCTTCAGCAGGGCGCGGTCGGCCGAGACAGCGGTTCTCCGTCGCAGCGCGGGCACATGCCACGCCCCGCACACCACGGCCACCCGGGGGCCGAAGTCCCGCAGGCACGAACGCACCTGGAGTCGCATATACGCCTCGCGCACGGTGTCGCGCCGGTGTCCCCCGGTGCCGTACTCCTCCCGCAGGGCCCCCATGGCCTCCTCCAGAACCGTGAACGGCGCGAGCGGGTCCCCGCTGCCCGCCCCCCGGTGCTCGACGACGTCCTCCCACCACCGCTCGGGATCGTCGTACCCGGCGGCCTCGGCGAGCACGGCCAAGGGGTCGACGCGGAGGGCGTCACCGGAACCGTCCACCGAACGGGACGCCTCGCCCTCGGGCAACGACGCTGCGTCCCCGGGCTCGGCGTCCCCGGGTTCCCCCGCCGTCGATGGCCGTTCCTCCTTGTCCCAGGCCAGCGTGTGCGTCGCCGGCAGGTCGATGAAGCGGGCCGGGACTCCGTGCTCCAGGGCCCAGCGGAGCGCCACCCACTCCGGGGAGAACTCGGCCAGCGGCCAGAACGCCGAGCGACCGGGTTCGTCCACGGCGTGGGCGAGCAGGGCCACCGGGGGACGCATCTCCTCGTCCGCCGCCAGCGGGATCAGGGCGTCCGCCTCCGGTGGCCCCTCGATCAGCACGGCCCGCGGTCGCGCCGACTCCAGCACCGCCCGCACCGCACGGGCGGAGCCCGGCCCGTGGTGCCGCACCCCGAGCAACAGCGGCCTCTCACCGGCCGAGTCGCCCGGCGGCCGGTCCGCGCCTGTCATGTGCTCCCCCTCACGCACCCGGACATCCCCGGTCCACCGGCCCCCGTCACCGCCGGGACGCCGAGCTCCCCCGCACCCGCCGGTCCCCGCGCCCCGCTCACCAGACCCCCTGCGGGACGGAACTCGCCGTTCATACGGTCACCTCCCGGCAGGCACGGTAGAAGTCCGTCCAGCCGTCCCGCTCCCGGACCACCGCCTCCAGGTACTCCTGCCAGACGACACGGTCGGCCGCCGGATCGCGGACGACGGCGCCGAGGATGCCCGCGGCGACGTCACCGGCGCGGAGCACGCCGTCGCCGAAATGGGCGGCCAGCGCGAGCCCGCCCGTGACCACGGAGATGGCCTCGGCGGTGGACAGCGTCCCGCTGGGCGACTTCAGCTTCGTCCGGCCGTCCGCGGTGACTCCGTCGCGCAGCTCGCGGAAGACCGTGACGACGCGGCGGGTCTCGTCCATTCCGTCGGGCATCGCCGGCAGGTCGAGGGAGCGGCCGATCTGCTCGACCCGGCGGGAGACGATGTCCACCTCCGCGTCGGCGGTCTCCGGAAGCGGCAGCACCACCGTGTTGAACCGGCGGCGCAGGGCGCTCGACAGCTCGTTGACCCCGCGGTCGCGGTCGTTGGCCGTCGCGATCAGGTTGAAGCCGCGGACGGCCTGCACCTCCTGACCCAGCTCCGGTATCGGCAGGGTCTTCTCGGACAGGATCGTGATCAGCGTGTCCTGTACATCGGCCGGGATGCGGGTCAGCTCCTCGACGCGGGCGACCCTGCCCTCGGCCATGGCCCGCAGGACGGGGCTCGGCACGAGCGCGTCACGGCTCGGGCCGTGCGCGAGCAGCCGCGCGTAGTTCCAGCCGTAGCGGATCGCCTCCTCCGGTGTGCCGGCCGTGCCCTGGACGAGCAGGGTCGAGTCGCCGCTGACGGCCGCCGCCAGATGCTCGGACACCCAGGTCTTGGCCGTGCCGGGCACACCGAGCAGAAGCAGCGCGCGATCGGTGGCGAGCGTGGTGACGGCGACCTCGACGATGCGGCGCGGACCGACGTACTTCGGGGTGATCACCGTGCCGTCCGGCAGGGTGCCGCCCAGCAGATAGGTGGCCACGGCCCAGGGCGACAGCCGCCAGCGGGCCGGGCGCGGCCGGGCGTCCTGGGCGGCCAGCGCGGCGAGTTCGGCCGCGAAGGCGTCCTCGGCGTGCGGCCGCAGGGCCTCGTGGGGAGCGGACTCGCTCGGGTTCGGTTCGACGGACATCGGATCGACGGACACACGCATGGCCACATCCCCCTCAGCTCGGCCCTTTCGGATCTGCCACCAACCGTGCACCACCCCACTGACAATGCGCGGTGACCTGCGCAGACGCCCCTCGCCCGGCCATTGTCAGTGCCGGGACCTACCTTCGAGACATGACTGAGCAGGGGGTGCGCTGGACCGCGGAACAGGTGCTGGCACTGGCGCCTGACGCCGCGTCACGCAAGGCGGGGAGCAGACTCGGCGCGGCCGGGCCGTGGTCGGAGGCGGGCAGTTCCGACGAGGGGGCGGTATGGGGGCTGTGCAAGGGCAGCGGCAGCAGTCCGTACCGGACGGTCGTCGACCTCGCGGACGCGGCCGGTCCGGCGTACAAGTGCAGTTGCCCGAGCCGCAAGTTTCCGTGCAAGCACGCGTTGGGACTGCTGCTGCTCTGGGCGGCCGGGGACGGGACGGTGCCGCGGGGGCGGGCGCCCGCCTGGGCGGAGCAGTGGATCAAGGGGCGCGGACAGCGGACGGAGGAGAGGCGTCCGGCCGAGGGCTCGGACTCCGCGACGACCGCTGATCCGGAGGCGGCCCGCCGTAGGGCGGAGCGACGGGCCGAGCGGATCACGGCGGGGGCGACGGAGCTGGAGCAGCGGCTGGCGGACCTGCTGCGCGGCGGCCTCGCCACGGCCGACCGGGACGGATACGGCACCTGGGAGGAGACGGCGGCCCGTATGGTCGACGCACAGGCCCCGGGACTGGCCGCGCGGGTGAGGGAGTTGGGGGCGATCCCGTCGTCGGGGCCGGGCTGGCCGGTGCGCCTGGTGGAGGAGTGCGCGCTGCTGCACCTTCTCGACCAGGGCTGGCTGCGCCGCGAGCGGTTGCCGGAAGGGCTGGCGGCGACGGTCCGTACCCGGGTGGGCCTTTCGGGCTCGCCGGAGGGTCCGCCCGTCCGTGACCGCTGGCTGGTCCTGGCGCAGTACGACACCGCGGACGCGCGGCTGACGACGCGGCGCATCTGGCTGTACGGCGCGCACTCGGACCGCACGGTGTTGCTCCTCTCTTATGGGGCGGCCGGACGTACCCCGGAGCCGACGCTGCCGGTGGGCCTCGCGCTGGAGGCAGAGGTGTCCGCTTATCCGGGGGCGGGGCAGCTCCGAGTCGCGTTGGGCGAGCAGTTCGCGCCCCCGGCACCGGCGGGGACGCGCCCGCCGGGCGTGACCGCGTCCGATGCGGTGGCGCGGTACGGGGAGGCGCTGCGGGAGGATCCATGGCTGGAGTCGTTCCCGGTGACTCTGGGGCGGGTCATACCGACGCCGGTCGAGGACTCCTGGCAGCTGGCGGACGCGGAGGGCGACACGGCGCTCCCCCTCACCCGTACGGCCGGCGCGCGCCCGGGGCTGTGGCGTCTGGTCGCCCTGTCGGGCGGAGCGCCCGTCACGGTCTTCGGCGAGTGCGGTCACCGCGGCTTCACCCCGCTCACCGCCTGGCCGGAGGGCGCCGGAGAGGCGGTCGCGCTGTGCTGACGACACCGAAGCGACGCGCGAGCGATAAAGAAGGGACCGATATGGCCGCGATCCCCACCCCGCCTGACACACCCTCCGCCGTGCCCTGGGAGGAGCTGGTGACCGTGGCCCTGCTGGGCACCGACCGGCGTACACCGCCCTGGGCGTCCGGCCGTGGGGCGCCGACGGCGCTGCTGGACCTGGCCGCCGTGGAGACCGTGCGCCGCAGGGCCGGGCTGCGTCCGGCTCCGGCCGGGGCCAGACCGGTGCCGGCGGCACCGGACACCCGTCCGCCACTGCCGCCCGCGGCGGCCCGCAGACTGGCCCTGCTGCTGTCAGACCGCCCCGGCGCGGGCGGCGGAGGCCGTCGGGGGACGGCGCCCGACCTCATGGAACTGCTGCCCCAGTGGCTGGCGCTGGCCGACGCGCGTGGTTTCGCCCCACCCCCTGAGGCGCTGCCCGCGCTCCTGGACGCGGCCCGCGGGCGTACGGACCTGCGCCCCGCGGTGCTGGCCTTCGCCGGCCCGCGCGCGCTCTGGCTGGCCCGGCTCAACCCGGACTGGCGGTTCGCGCTGCGCTCCGCACCCGGCGGCGGGTCCCCGCTGCCGCCGGAGGATCCCGAGCAGGTCCGACTACTCTGGCGGCAGGGGCTGTTCGCCGAGCGAGTGGCCCTGCTGGGCGCCCTCCGCGCGCGGCGGCCGGCCGCCGCGCGTGAACTGCTGGCCGGGACCTGGGCGACCGAGCGGGCCGAGGACCGCTTGATGTTCCTCGACTCCCTCCGCGCGGGCCTGGAGCCCGCGGACGAGACGTTCCTGGAACAAGCGCTCTCCGACCGGAGCCGCAATGTGCGGGCGACGGCGGCGGAGTTGCTGTCGGCGCTGCCGGGTTCGGCCCTGGCGGGGCGGATGGCAGGCCGGGCCGCGGTCTGTGTGGCGGTGGACCGTACGGCGGGGGAACCGACGCTCGTGGTCGAGGCGCCGCACGAGTGCGATCCCGGCATGGAGCGCGACGGAGTGGTGCCGAAGCCGCCGGCCGGGCGGGGTGAACGGTCGTGGTGGCTCGGCCAGTTGGTGGAGGCGACCCCGCTCGGCACCTGGCCGGCACGATGGGGGCGCACGCCGGCGGAGATCGTCGCGCTGCCGGTGGCGGACGACTGGCGGGACGAACTGCACGCGGCCTGGTGCCGGGCGGCGGTCCGACAGCGGGACCCCGGCTGGTCTCGGGCACTGCTCGGGCCGCCCTCGGCACCGGAGGCCGGAGGCCCGGGCGCGGTCTCCCTGGCCGAGCGGGCGAAGCTGCTGTCGACGCTGGGCGCGGACGAACGGGCCGAGTGGGTGGCGGGGTTCATCGCCACGCACGGGCTGTCGGAGGCGTTCCAGCTGCTCGGGGTGTGCGCGGTCCCGTGGGCCGCCCCGCTGGGCCGGGCGGTGGTGGACGCCCTCAACATCGCGCGGGACGCCGGGAGTTATCCGTGGAGCTTCAGCGGGGTGATGGGGCTCGCGGAACGCTGCCTGGATCCCGCGGAGGCAGGCCGCCTCGCGGCGCTGACGGCGATACCCGACGAGCCGGAGGACGCCTCGCCCGGAGCGGTCGGCTACTGGACCGAGGCCTTCCAGCGCCTGACGACGACGCTGCGCCTGCGCGCGACGATGAGGGAGGAGCTGGGAGAGCCGTGAACCCACCCGCCCCACGGGGTCCGGGGCAAGGCAGCCCGCCCGAGGGTCGCTCGAAAAGCCGGCCCCCCGGTCCCATAGGACTCAGGGCCGGCCACCGACGCGGGCACCCGCGCCCCGTAGGACTCAGGGCCGGGCCCCGACCCCGTGAGACTCAGGCCAGTCGACCTCAGGCCCGTCGACCTCAGGCCCGTAGACCTCAGGCGCCCGCGGGCTGACGTACGTTCGCGCGAACCCAGTCCACGATCGACCCGGTCGTCGCGCCGGGTGTGAAGATCTCCGCGACACCCTTCTCCTTGAGCAGCGGGATGTCCGCCTCCGGGATGATCCCGCCGCCGAAGACGAGGATGTCCTCGGCCTCGCGCTGCTTCAGCAGTTCGATCACCGCGGCGAACAGCGTGTTGTGCGCACCGGACAGGATCGACAGTCCGATCGCGTCGGCGTCCTCCTGGATCGCCGTGTCCACGATCTGCTCGGGCGTCTGGTGGAGGCCGGTGTAGATGACCTCCATACCCGCGTCACGCAGCGCCCGTGCGATCACCTTGGCCCCGCGATCGTGGCCGTCGAGCCCCGGCTTGGCCACCACCACGCGGATCGGACCGGCTGCCACACCCATCACTGCCTCCATGAAGCGACTACTCCACCCTGTACCCGATGTACCACCCCGCCGCCACACCACGCACCGGTTGACACACGGGCCGCGAGCCTCGCGGCACGGGCGTCCCGCGCCGACCGACCCGGGAAGTGAACGAACGTTATCGCCAGCATCCCGCAACCGGCAGTTTCGCGGTGGTCACCGAGGGGGAAATCACACAATGGGACACGTTCGCCGCGCAGGGTCCCCCCTCCCCGCGGCACACGCGCCGCAGCATCAGCGGCTCGCGCGCCGTGGTCCGAGGGGATCGTGCGCACGGAGAGCCGCATTCAAGGCGGCCACCCACCGTCGGCCGGGCGCCGGGTGGCTGGCCCGCCGGCGAAAAGGGATTGCAAGGGCACGACGACAGCGGGAGCCGCACCCGTACGAGGAGAACGGGAACCGCATCACGCGGACGGCGGGGCACCTTTCGTCATCACGACGAGAAGGGTCACCCGCCGCGCCACCGGCTCATGTGCCGCATTCGCGGTACGGCCGTAGCCACGACAGCTGCCCCGCAGGCCACCGCCAGACGGCTTTCCACAAGGGCACACGGGGGACGCAGGCGTCCTCGCGTGCGCCGACGGGAGGTCGGCCATGATGGTCACGCGGGCAGTGCAGCCCTTGCTACCGCTGTGCCAGCGCATGTTTCCCAGCAGGCTGGCCGGTCTCTCCATGGCCCTGCTGAAGGCGACCGCCCTGGAGCTCGCCATACTCGCCGGGCATCTGCTCCTCTATCCCTCGGGGATCATCCAGGAGCGCCATTCCCACGCACTCCCCATCCCGCCGGGTGCCGCGACGCTGCCGACCGAGGCCAAGCCGCCCGTCATCCTGGTCCACGGGTTCATCGACAACCGCTCGGTCTTCGTCCTGCTGCGCCGCAACCTCGCCCAGCACGGCCGTCAGCACATCGAGTCGCTCAATTACTCGCCGCTGACCTGCGACATCCGCACCGCGGCGAAACTGCTCGGCCGGCATATAGAAGAGTTGTGCGAACGCACCGGGCAGCCGCGGGTGGACGTCGTCGGCCACAGCCTGGGCGGACTGATCGCGCGGTACTACGTGCAGCGCCTCGGCGGCGACCTCCACGTCCGTACGCTCGTCACGCTGGGTACGCCCCACTCCGGCACCCGCGTGGCCCCCCTCGCGAACGCGCACCCCATCGTCCGCCAGATGCGCCCGGGCTCCGAGCTGATCGAGGAGCTACGCGAACCGGCACCCGGTTGCCGTACGCATTTCGTGAGTTTCTGGAGCGATCTGGACCCGCTGATGGATCCGCTGGAGACGGCCTGCGTCGACCACCCGGACCTGCTCGCGCACAACATCCGGGTGAGCGGCATCGGCCATCTGGCCCTGCCGGTCCACCCCGCGGTCGCGACCGGGATCCGGCAGGCGCTGGATCTCGTGCAGCCGGCGGCACCGGCGGACGCGCCCGCCGGGGGTCTGACGGTGGCGTGACAGCCGCCCCGACACCTCCCGGTCACCCTCCCAACCTCGAACGTTCATCGAACGCAAAACCAAGGCCTTGCCCGGGGACCGCCGAAACACGGGCGATTGCCCGTTTCCTGACGCAGGGAAACCTGCGGAAGATTGTCGCGCCCTCGTACCGCCGGGTACAGTCGCCGCACTGCTCTGCCAGCCCCTGCTGTCGAGGCGAAAGAGAAGTTGGTGAACGACCGTCACCCGTCGGGGACCGCGACGCCCCCGGCTCCGGCCCCCGATGCCGCCGAGGCGCACTACGCGTCGTACGGCGTGCAGGGCGGCCACTACGGTGAGTTCACCACGTCGTACACCGATCCCGCCGCGACCGCGTTCGGCGCCCACGGCCACACGGCGACGGCCTTCTCGGCCGACCCCCTCTTCGGTGACCTCCCGGGCCATGACGCGACCGGCTCGTACGACACCTCCGCCTGGTCGACCGCCGGTCACCCGGGGCACGCGGACGCCCATCCGCACGGCACCGGCACCCACGAGGCGCTCCACTACGACCCGTACGCCGCCCAGCATCACGCCGCGTTCGGCACCGGCAGCCATGACACGACCGCCTGGGGCGCGGGCTACCAGCACCTCGCCGCCGGTATCCCCGCGCAGGGCGGAGCCCCCGAGGCCACCGGCCAGTGGGACGCGGGGGCCTGGCGCGAGGCCGGCCAGTCCCCCCACGGGACCCAGCAGTGGGACTGGGGCACGCAAGGGTTCGACACCGGGGCGTACGACGCCACCCAGTGGAACTCGGGCGGCACCGCCGAGCACGAGGCGCACGACCCGCAGACGGCGGCGCACTTCGAGCAGGCCGAGTCCTTCGACCCGTCGGCGACGCAGGCCTTCGAACACCCCGAGACACAGGTCTTCGAGATCGCGGACGCCTTCGACCACCCGGCCACGGCCGCCGTCGAACAGCTTCCGTACGAGCAGCACGACGCCACGGACGACGACGAGTCGGAACCCCCGTACGAGCCGTCCGGCGACCCGGCCCTGCTCGACGACCAGGAAGAGACCACTCCCGCGCCGGCCCCACGTGCCGCGTCCCGCACGGCCGGCCGGTCCCGGCGCCGCACCCCGGCGAAGCGCTCCGCGCTGCTGACCGTCGCCGTGCCGTCGGCGTGTGTGATGGGGGTCGCCGGGATCGCCGCCGCGACCGTCGGTGTGGGCGGCGGCAGCGACACCAAGGACACGACGGCGAGCGCGCCCGACGCGGCGCCGGTGAAACCCTCCGCCGCGAACGTCAAGCTGGACTCCCAGCTGCAGAACCTGTCCGCGGGCGCGAACGACTTCGCGGACCGGGCGAGCCGTACGCAGCAACGTATCGACCTCAAGGCCCAGCAGGCCGCCGAGCTGAAGAAGGCGGCGGCGGAGGCGGCCCTCAAGGAGCGGCTGCGCCCGAAGTTCGTGCTGCCGGTCACCCAGAAGGGGCTCAGCGCCTACTTCGGCCAGGCCGGGGTCAACTGGATGTCGGTGCACACCGGCATCGACTTCCCCGTCTCGTACGGCACGACGGTCATGGCCGCCACCGACGGCACCGTCACCACGAAGTGGAACAGCGCCTACGGCAACATGATGATCGTGACGGCGAAGGACGGCACGGAGACCTGGTACTGCCACCTCTCCAGCTACCGTGTCGTGTCCGGGGCGGTCGTGAAGGCCGGCCAGCCGATCGCGTACTCCGGCAACTCGGGCAACTCCACCGGCCCCCATCTGCACTTCGAGGTACGGCCGAACGGCGGCGCCGCGATAGACCCGCTGCCCTGGCTGCGCAGCCACGGGCTGGACCCCACCTGATCGAGACCCACTGTGAGCCCCCGCCGTTCGGCGGGGGCTCACCTCTGTGCTCTACAGCTTCTCCACCGGCGCGTACCGCAGCAGCAGCCGCTTCGGCTTCGTGTCCCCGAAGTCGATCGTCGCCTCCGCGTTCAGGCCCGTGCCCTTCACGCCGACCACCGTGCCCAGGCCGAACTGGTCGTGCGTGACGCGGTCGCCGACCGCCAGGGAGACCACCGGCCGCTCCGTCGCACCACCCCGGCGCGTGGCGAAACCGGACGCGCCCGCGGCCGAGGACCGCGACCGGGCCGACGACAGCGACGAGGACAGGGAGGCCGCCACACCCGAGACGGGACCCGAGGAGACGGGCGCGGACGAGCCCCCCGTCCGCTTCCACTCCACGTGCTGGTCCGGGATCTCCTCCAGGAAGCGCGAGGGCGGGTTGTACGAGGGCTGGCCCCAGGCGCTGCGCATGGCGGACCGGGTGAGGTAGAGCCGCTCCCGCGCGCGGGTGATGCCCACGTACGCCAGACGGCGCTCCTCCTCCAGTTCCTTGGTCTGCCCGAGCGCGCGCATGTGCGGGAAGACGCCGTCCTCCATGCCGGTCAGGAAGACCACCGGGAACTCCAGCCCCTTCGCGGTGTGGAGGGTCATCAGCGTGATGACGCCGCCGCCCTCCTCCTCGTCGGGGATCTGGTCGGAGTCGGCGACCAGGGCGACCTGCTCCAGGAAGTCGGACAGGGTGGCCGTCGGGGTGCCGGCCCCCGGTGCCGCCGCGGCCTCGCCGCGCTCCTGCTCGAACTCCAGGGCCACGGCGGCGAGTTCCTGGAGGTTCTCGATGCGGGTCTCGTCCTGGGGGTCGGTCGAGGCCTGGAGTTCGGCCAGATAGCCGGTGCGTTCCAGGACGGCTTCCAGGACCGTGGCCGGGCCCGCGCCCGACTCCACGATGGTCCGCAGGTCCTCCATCAACGCGTTGAACCGCTTGACCGCGTTCGTCGAGCGGGCCGCCATGCCGTACGCCTGGTCCACACGGCGCAGTGCCTGCGCGAAGCTGACCTTCTCCCGCTGGGACAGGGCGTCGATCATCGCCTCGGCGCGCTCGCCGATGCCCCGCTTCGGCACGTTCAGGATGCGCCGCAGCGGAACGGAGTCCTCCGGGTTCGCCAGCACCCTCAGGTAGGCGAGGACGTCCCGGACCTCCTTGCGCTCGTAGAAGCGGACGCCGCCGACGACCTTGTAGGGCAGGCCGACGCGGATGAAGACCTCTTCGAAGACACGGGACTGGGCGTTCGTGCGGTAGAAGACGGCGACGTCGCCCGCCTTGGCCTCGCCCCGGTCGGTGAGGCGGTCTATCTCGTCGGCGACGAACTGCGCCTCGTCGTGCTCCGTGTCGGCGACATAGCCGGTGATCCGCGCGCCCGCGCCCGCGTTGGTCCACAGGTTCTTGGGACGGCGCGACTCGTTGCGCTCGATGACCGCGTTGGCGGCGCTCAGGATCGTCTGCGTGGAGCGGTAGTTCTGCTCCAGGAGGATCGTGGTGGCGTCCGGGTAGTCCTCCTCGAACTGGAGGATGTTGCGGATGGTGGCGCCGCGGAAGGCGTAGATCGACTGGTCGGCGTCACCCACGACGCACAGCTCGGCGGGCCGCAGGTCGTCCTCGCCGGGCGGCCCGTCCACCGGGTGCCCGGAGGTGCCGACCAGCTCGCGGACCAGGGCGTACTGCGCGTGGTTCGTGTCCTGGTACTCGTCGACGAGGACGTGGCGGAAGCGGCGGCGGTAGTGCTCTGCGACGTCCGGGAAGGCGCGCAGCAGGTTGACCGTCGTCATGATCAGGTCGTCGAAGTCGAGGGCGTTCGCCTCGCGGAGCCTCGACTGGTACAGCGTGTAGGCCTGGGCGAGGGTCTTCTCGAAGCCGTCGGCGGCCTGGGCGGCGAAGTCCTCCTCGTCGATCAGCTCGTTCTTCAGGTTGGAGATCTTGGCGCTGAACGACTTGGGCGGGAATCGCTTGGGGTCGAGGTCCAGGTCGCGGCAGACGAGCGCCATCAGCCGCTTGCTGTCGGCGGCGTCGTAGATCGAGAAGGAGGACGTGAAGCCGAGCTTCTTGCTCTCGCGGCGCAGGATGCGGACGCACGCGCTGTGGAAGGTCATCACCCACATCGCGTTCGCGCGCGGGCCGACGAGCTGCTCGACGCGCTCCTTCATCTCGCCCGCGGCCTTGTTGGTGAAGGTGATCGCGAGGATCTGGCCGGGATGCACGCCCCGCTCGGCCAGCAGATAGGCGATGCGGTGGGTGAGCACCCGGGTCTTGCCGGAACCGGCGCCGGCGACGATGAGCAGGGGGGAGCCGGCGTGCGCGACCGCCGCGCGCTGGTTCTCGTTCAGCCCCTCGACCAGGGCGCGGGGGTCGAGGACCGGGCGGGGCGCGCCGTCGCGGTAGTGGGTGTCCCGGGCCGGCGGCACGTCGAAGTGCCCGCCGAACAGATCGTCCGGGACCGACTCCGGAGCGTGTTCGTCGGGCGGCGGGGGCTCCTCCTCCGGGGCCGAACCGGCCTGGAGATCCGCCAGGAAGCTGTCGTCAAAGAGGCTGCTCATCGCTCTCCGAGTCTAGGGCGCCCCACCGACAACCGGCCGCCGTCCCGGAAACTCCACGCCCGGACCGGCCCCGCGCCTCACACGTCACCGTCCGGGCCTGCCTGCTCACGGTACGCGCCCGAAGCAAGTAGCTGTAGCCAAGATCACGGAAATGTATCGGGCATATTACGCATCAACCTTCACAGGAGCCACACCAGTTGGCTAGCGTGCCGGGCGGGCCGCACGACCCCCACCGGCGAACGTCGCCGGGTCGCGCGGCCTCCGCCGAGTCCGGTGCGCCCTGCGGCAGCCGGAGCCGGGGACCCACCCGACCTGGGGTGAATCGGCCACGCGTCCTGGGGGACTTGGCCGTAGGGCACACACCTTCCGAACCACCCGCCCGAACCCGACAGCTAACCCGGTAGGCGGTGTACGGAAGGAGACGCCTTTCATGGCGCCGCACCGCAAGTCCCGCCCCTCGGGCCCACGCATCGCGGGCATCCGCACCCCCGCCCTCGCGACGGCGGCCCTGACCTCCGTGGCGCTGCTCTCGCAGACGGCCCAGGCCGCGCCCTCCGCCGACGGCAGACCCAGCATCGAGGAGGTCGAGAAGAAGGTCGACGACCTCTACCGCCAGGCGGAGTCGGCCACCGAGAAGTACGACGCCGCCAAGGAGCGATCGACCGAGCAGCGCAGGCACGTCGACAGGCTCCTCGACGACGTCGCCCAGCGCACGCAGAAGCTCAACGACGCGCGTGAGGAACTGGGTTCGTTCGCGGCCGCGCAGTACCGGACCGGGGAGGCGGCCCCCGACACGGCCACCTTCCTGCTTGCCGACAACCCCCAGGACTACTTCGACCAGACGCAGCTGATGAGCCGGCTCACCGGCCGTCAGAAGGAAGCGATCGACCAGTACGCCACCGCCCAGGCCGCCACGATGAAGAAGCGGCAGGAGGCCACCGACAGCCTCCGGACGCTCGACGAGTCGCAGACGGCCCTGCGGACGGCCAAGACGGACGTCCAGAACAAGCTCTCCGCCGCACGCCGGCTGCTGTCCGACCTGAACGCCCAGGAGAAGGCGCGGCTCGCCGCGCTCGAGAAGAAGAAGCAGGAGGAGGCCCAGCGCCGGGCGGAGGCGCTGGCCCGGCAGCAGGCGGCCCAGCAGAGGGCGGCCGAGCTGAAGGCGGCCCAGCAGCAGTCGTCGTCGAGCACCTCGAGCGGCTCCACGGGGTCCTCCACCGCGGCCCCCTCCTCGGGGTCCACCGCGACGGACTCCGCGTACGCCACGAAGGCGGACAAGGCCCTCGCCTTCGCCCGCGCGCAGATCGGCAAGCCGTATGTGTGGGGCGCGACCGGCCCCGGGTCGTACGACTGCTCGGGCCTGACCCAGGCCGCGTGGAAGGCCGCCGGGGTCGCACTTCCGCGCACCACGTACGACCAGGTGAACGTCGGCACGACGGTGCCGCTCGCCGACGCCCGGCCGGGCGACCTGATCTTCTTCTACGACGACATCAGCCATGTCGGCGTGTACATCGGCAACGGCATGATGATCCACGCCCCCAAGCCGGGCGCCTATGTCCGCGAGGAGTCGGTCTACTACGGCGGCGCGTCGATCATCCACAGCGTGGTGCGGCCGGCCTGAGTCCTGCGGCACCCGGCGTATGAGGTTGCCTGCGAGGTTCACGCGCGCGTGGGGTTGTTTTCAGGCTCCACGCGCGCGTGCCCCGTACGCAAGCCGGGCGCGCGTCCCTAGCATCGGGCGCATGTCTGGCACCTCCGCGCTCCGCACCCGGTGGCCGCAGCGTCCGCCCGCCACCGGGGCCGCCGTGATGGCGACCGGCATCCTGTCGATCGGGCTGCACCAGACCGGGTACGAGCTGCTCTCCCGCATCGCCCTCGTGCTGGCGGGCGTCGCCTGGCTGGGAGTGGCCGCCGTCATCGCACTGCGGCTGCTGGGGGCGCGCCTGGAGTGGCCGGTCGGCTCCCCGGCCGCGCTCGCGGTGGTCCCGGCCACCACCGTGCTGGGCACCCGGTTCTCGCTCCTGGGCCGACAGCAGCTCGCCGAGGCGCTCTTCGTGCTGGCCCTCGTGCTGTGGGCGGTTCTGGTCCTCCCGGTCGTACAGGGCTGGGAGCGCGGTATGCCCGGGGTGGTGTTCCTCGGCTCTGTGGCGGCGGAGGCGATCGCGGTGCTCGGGGCGGTGCTGGCCGCGGCCCTACGGGTGTCCTGGCTCGCCCATCTGGCGCTGGTGTTCTTCTGGTTCGGGCTGGTGTTCTACCTGATCGGGCTGTGGTGCTTCGACCGGCGGCAGGTGGCGGTCGGCGCGGGCGACCAGTGGGTGGCGGGCGGTGCGCTCGCCCTCTCCGCGGTGGCCGGGACGCGGCTGATCCGCGCCGCCCACTCCGGCCTCTACCTCTGGAACGTCGACGACACCGACGTCCTGCGGAGCGTCACCATCGCTCTCTTCGCCCTCGCCTTCGTCTGGTACTGCGTACTGGCGACGGCCGAGCTGCGCCGGCCGCGCCCCGGTTACGACGTACGGCGGTGGTCGACCGTCTTCCCGATGGGCATGACGGCGGTGGCGGCGCTGTCCGTGGCCGGCGACCTCAACGCGTCCTGGCTGCGCGGCCCCGGTCAGGTGCTGCTGTGGATCGCTGTGGCCGTCTGGTGCGCGGTCCTCGTGGGAGCCGCCGGGTCCCTCGCGGGCAGCGTCAGGTCCACAGGACGGCGATGAAGACGTTCACCGTGGTCAGCGCGCCGACCAGGGCGAAGAGGGGCTTCTCGACCTGCTCCTCGTCGCGCTTCACATAGACCAGGCCGAGGATCACGATCAGCAGGGCCAGCTTGATGCCGATCTTGATGGTGTTGATGTGGTGGTGTTCGGCCTGGTTGAGGCCGACCAGCGCCACGCCCGTGACCAGCATGGTCAGCGCACCGTGCAGCATTCCGGGCACGAAGCGGGCCGTGCCCCGGCCCATCGCCTTCATCTGGGTGAGGAAGCCGCCGAGGAGCGCGGCGATGCCGACGATGTGCAGGCCGACGAAGAGATGGATGAGTACGTCCATGAAGCCGGAGCCTAGTGAGGGGCACGGAAGGCTCTGACACCGGGCCACGGGGTGTGACGGCGGCTACAGCGGTGGGAGCTCCGGGGGGTGGCACGGGGACACGCGAGCGCGCATATATGCGGCCTATAGCACTCTGTGACGTCCCTGCGCCGCGGAACCACCGCATCGGTCATCGCACAGTGTGAAGTCGGCGGCCTCGGAACGGGATCGCGCTCACATACGGTCACCGTCAGTCCGCTAGAGCCACTTCCGTACATTGCGTCACGGTGCGGTCACAGTTCGGTTTAGCGTCCTCCACCAGGTGACCGGCTCCCCACCGCCGCCCGCGCCAGGGCGGCCGCCGGAGACCACCGCCGAGAAGGTCCGGCGGCGGCCTGCTCCCCCTGTGCGGGCCGCCGCCGGACGCGTGGTCGCCCCGGCGGTCGTAGGAAAGGACGTGACGGTTCAGGTGGCAGCGCACCGTAAGCCCAGGCAGCGTTCGCTCGGCGGGACCACGGTCCGGACCGCCGTCACGATCGCCCTCGCGGGAGCGGCGACCGCGACCGGCTTCGACGGCACCGGGTACGCCGAGCCCCCGCTCTCCCCCGCCCAGGCCAAGGCCGAGGTCGACCGGCTGTACCGGGAGGCGGAGGTCGCGACCGAGAAGTACGACGGGGCGAAGGAGCAGGCGGCCGACGCCCAGCGACGACTGGGCGCGCTGCGGGACGAGGCCGCGCGCCGCATGGACCGGCTGAACTCGGCCCGCGAGGCGCTGGGTTTCGCCGCGGCGGCGCAGTACCGCGGGGGCGGTGTCGATCCGACGGTGCGGCTGCTGCTCTCCTCGGATCCCGGACAGTACCTCGACGACGCCGCGTTCGCCGAGCGGGTCGACGGCCGGCAGGCGGCGGCCGTGGCACGAGTGCGCGCGCAGTTGCGGGAGATCGAGCGGCTGCGCGGAGCCGAGCGCGTGGAACTCGCCTCGCTGACCTCCCGCCAGGCGGAGCTTCAGCGGCAGAAGCGGACGGTCACCGAGAAGCTCGGCGAGGCGCGGCTGCTGCTCTCCCGGCTGACGGAGAGCCGGCGCGCACAGCTCGCGGGGCCCGCGTCCCGGTCCGCGGGGCGCGGCCTCCTCGGGGCCGTGCCGGCGTCGCAGGCCGCCGCGGAGGCACCCGACGCCCGGGCTGCGGCCGCGCTGTCGTACGCGTACGGCAAGCTCGGCAGCCCCTATGTCTGGGGCGCCACCGGGCCCGACGCCTTCGACTGCTCGGGGCTGGTGCAGGCCGCGTACCGGTCGGCGGGCGTCTCACTGCCCCGGACGACCTACGCCCAGATCGGCGCGGGCCGCCGCATCCCGCGCTCCGCGCTGCTGCCCGGCGACCTCGTGTTCTTCTACTCCGGGGTCAGCCATGTGGGGATCTACGTGGGACACGGCCAGATGATCCACGCGCCGAACCCCTCGGCGCCCGTACGACTGGCGCCGATCGACGAGATGCCGTTCGCGGGGGCCACCCGGGTGGTGTAGCCCCCGACTGCGGGCGACGGCCCGTCAGACCAGTCGGCGTGCCGTCGCCCAGCGGGTCAGTTCATGACGGTTGGACAGCTGGAGCTTGCGCAGCACCGCCGAGACATGGGACTCGACCGTCTTCACCGAGATGAACAGCTGCTTGGCGATCTCCTTGTACGCATAGCCGCGGGCGATGAGGCGCAGGACCTCGCGCTCGCGCTGGGTGAGGCGGTCGAGGTCCTCGTCGACGGGCGGGGCGTCGGTCGAGGCGAAGGCGTCGAGGACGAAGCCGGCCAGCCGCGGGGAGAAGACGGCGTCGCCCTCCTGGACACGGAAGATTGAGGCGACGAGGTCCGTGCCGGTGATGGTCTTCGTCACGTATCCGCGGGCACCGCCGCGGATCACTCCGATCACGTCCTCCGCCGCGTCCGACACTGACAGCGCGAGAAACCGGACCGGCCGCTCGGCGTCCGCCGTCAACGCGGCACAGCGGCGCAGCACTTCGACACCGCCGCCGCCCGGGAGATGGACGTCGAGGAGGACCACCTCGGGTCGGGTCTCGGTGATCACCGACACCGCCTGGTCGACGTCCGCGGCCTCCCCCACGACCTCGACGCCGGTCCGCTCGGTCTGCCCGATCTCCGCCCGGACGCCCGTACGGAACATACGGTGGTCGTCGACGAGCACGACCCGCACGCGCCGCTCCCCCGTGCCCTCGCCCGCCCGCTCCGGCTCCACCGGGCCGGCCGGCTCGTTCGCGTCGCTCATGTCGTAGTCTCCGCCCTCTCCATCTCCAGCTCGACCTCCGTGCCGCCCCCGGGCACCGGGCGCAGCCGTGCGGTGCCGCCGTGGCGCTCCATGCGGCCGATGATCGATTCTCTGACACCCATGCGGTCCGTGGGTATCGCGTCGAGGTCGAAGCCGGGGCCCCGGTCGCGGACGGACACGAACACGGTCCTTCCCTCGACCTCGGCATAGACCTGGACGGCGCCGCCCTCGCCACCGTACTTGGCGGCGTTCACCATCGCTTCGCGCGCGGCCTGCATCTGTGCGCCCGTCCGCTCGTCGAGGGGGCAGTCGCCGACGACGACGACCTCGATGGGGACGCCGTGCTTGTCCTCCACCTCCGCCGCGTTGCGCCGGACGGCCTCCGCCAGCGTGCGGGGCTCCTCGTCCTCGTCCTTGCCGGTGCCCTCCGGTTTGTAGAGCCAGGCGCGCAGATCGCGCTCCTGGGCGCGGGCGAGGCGGCGCACCTCGCCCGCGTTCTCCGCGTTGCGCTGGATCAGGGTCAGGGTGTGCAGCACCGAGTCGTGGACGTGGGCGGCGACCTCCGCGCGCTCCTGGGCGCGGATGCGCATCAGCCGCTCCTCGGACAGGTCCTGGGACATCCGCACCAGATACGGTCCGGCGAGCAGCGCTATGCCGACGAGGACCGCGAGCGCCGCCTGCAGGACGGAGCCGAGATGGGCCGCGGAGCCCTGCAGCACGAAGATGCCGGAGACGCCGGCGGTGACGAGCAGCACACCCGCCGCGGCGCGCAGCAGGGTGAGGGTGCGCCGGCGGCCGCCGACCTCCATCCAGCGGGCCCGCCGTGCGTTGTCCGCCTGGCGCCAGACCAGGGCGACGCCCGCCGCGACGAGGACGGCCGGGATGAGATACGCCTTGGTGCCGCCGCCGAGATTCACACTGCCGACGAAGGTCAGCGCCAGGACGACCATGAGGAGCAGGGCGACGATCTGGCCCCGGTCGGGTCTGCGGGCGACCAGTCTGCGACGGCCGTCGGGCGAGGTCTCGGTGCCGACCAGCGACGGGGAGCGGCGCTCGTCGACGCCGCCGACACCGAGCGGGACGAAGAACCAGAACGCGGCGTACAGCAGTGCGCCGAGGCCGTCCGCCATCATCAGGCCCACGAACACGAGGCGCACCCAGATCACGGGCAGCCCGAGATGCCCGGCGAGCCCCCGCGCCACTCCGCCGAGCCAGCGTCCGTCGCTGCTGCGGTAGAGCTTGCGCGGCGGCCGCGGTTCGGCGAGGGGCACTCCTGCGGTGTCCGGCATGCCATCGATGGTCACACGAGCGGCCTGCCCGGACATCAGGGTGGACCCCCTAGACGCCCCTGATCTTCGAATCGGGGCGGTCGAACACTTCCCTTGACGGCGGTCAGGGCAGATTTCAGGGTTCGGCCAGGGTCGTCCCGACTCCCGCGAGGCGGCCGCGGCGGCGACCATGGACACATGACGGATCAGCGGCACACGGCAGCGGGGCGAGACCCCGGCGCGGGGCACGGCCCCGACGCCGGGCATGCTCCGGCTGCCCGGGGAGAGGCGCCGCGCGCACACGAGGACACGACCGTAGGGCAGGATGCGGCCGTGCGGGAGAACGGAGCCGAGGACGGGAACGCGGGCGACGGCGTGAGCGAGGACAGGCACGAGGACGCGGCCCGAGACGCGGACCCGGCCGGGCACGACGGCACGTCCCCCGAGGACGGGGCCGAGCCGGCCGAGGGCGAGGGTCCCTTCCGGCGTGACCGGCGGTACAAGATGCTGGCCGGCGTCTGCGCCGGGCTCGGGCGGCAGTGCGACATGGACCCGGTGATCTTCCGGATCGTGCTGGCCGTGCTCTCCGCGGCGGGCGGCCTCGGTCTGATCTTCTACGGCTTCTGCTGGCTCTTCATCCCGTACGAGGACGAAGAGGAGAACGAGATCCGCAAGCTGCTGACGGGCCGCGTCGACGGACAGGGCCTGGCGGCGGTTCTCTTCGCCCTGGTGGGCTGCGGGGTCTTCCTGTCGATGTTCAGAAACGGCGGGGTGCTGACCTTCGCCGCCGTCCTGTCCCTGCTCCTCGCGGGGGCGGGGTACTGGTCGCGGCAGCGCGGCGCCCCCGACCCGGACCCGCTGGCCGCCCAGGCGGCGGCCGACGCGCCGCCGGAGGCGACGGCACCGCCCGTCCCCACCGGCTCCCCCTCCTGGTGGCGCGACCCCATCGTGAAGGACGGCACGCATGTGGGGGGCACGGGATATCTGTGGGGCCCGAGCGACACCCCCGGCCGTGATGTCGCAGCGGCGGTCACCATCGCCCGCGACACCTCGTACAGACAACAGACACGCACCACGCCCCGCCCCGAGCCACGGGGTCCGCGCTGGATCGGCGGCTGGGTGTTCCTGTTCGCGCTCGTCGCGGGCGGTCTCGGCACCGGCCTGACGTGGCACGGCCAGGCCCTCGGCACCAGCCTGCAGACGGGCCTCGCGTGTGCGCTCGTCGTGTTCGGCACGGGCATCGCGATCAGCTCCTTCCTGGGGCGTACGGGAGCGGGCTCGATGTTTCTGGCGATGCTCACGGCGGCGCTGCTCGCCGGGTCGGTGGCGCTGCCCAAGGACATCGGCACGCACTGGACGCACACGACATGGGCGCCGGTCTCGGCGGCCGCGGTCCAGGAGAGGTACGACCTGGGCACCGGCGAGGGCACCCTCGATCTCAGCCGGGTGAAGCAGACGGGGAACCGGACGGTGACGAGCCGCGCGGAGGTGGGCGTGGGCAAGCTGAAGGTCGTGCTCCCCGAGGACGCGACGGTGAGACTGAAGATCGACACGGGTGTCGGCGACATCCGGTTGCCGGGCGACTCCAGGAGGGACGTGGACGTGAAGGCCGGCAGGCACAAGCAGCTGACGCTCTCTCCCCCAGCGGGGACGAAGAGCACGGCGACACTCGATCTCAGCCTCGAGGTCGGACTGGGCCGGGTGGAGGTGACCCGTGCTGCGGCATGAGTTCCAGCCCGGACGGCTGGTCGCCGGTGCCTTCCTGGCCGCCGCGGGCGTCGCCTTCGTCGGCGACGCGCGGGGGGCCTGGGAGACGCCGTGGTTCGCGATCGTCCCGCTCGTCGGCGGCGGGCTCTGTCTCGCGGCCGTGACGGGCATGCTGGCCCGCGCGATACGCAGGGGCCACGCGTCCCGCCGGCGACCGCACACGGAACGGGACGGGGCGACGACTCCGTAGCCGACGTCCGCCCCGTCCCTCGGGCACTTCTGGGCTCAGCGGTAGAGATCCGGGCGCTGGCGTTGGCGGCGACGGGAGCGGAGGGCGGCGTCCAGGGAGAGGACCGGGGCGCCGGCCAGAACCAGGGGCAGCCAGGCCATCAGATAGGCGAGGTCGTTGCCGTAGTAGTAAGGACTGGAGGCCCAGCTCACGGTCAGCCACAGGCTCAGGGAGATGAGCGCGCCGCCGAACGCGGCGAGGCGGGACAGCAGACCGACGAGCGTACCGAGGCCGACGGCCAGCTCACCGAAGGCCATGGCGTATCCGAAACCGGTGGGGTTCTTCAGCGCGAGATCGACCAGCGCAGGGATCGCGGAGGAGTCGCGCACGGCGCGCATCAGGTCGCCGATCGAACCAGAACCCGAACTGTGCAGGAAGGTGCTGCTGGTGAGCTTGTCCAGGCCCGCATAGATGAAAGTGACGCCGAGGAAGATCCGCAGGGGAAGAAGTGCGTACCGGGTGGCGGTGTCCCGCCAGGAGCGGTTCTCCTCGAAATACGAAGTGTGCGACTCCGTACGCATGCCTTGAGCCATCGTCTCGCCGCCTCTCGCCTGCCAGTGGTTGACCCCTCAACAGACCATACGTGCGAAAGGGGACGACCGCTCAACCGGTGTGCGCCGATTTTTTCGGGTTCTCGCGCCCGGACGGCTCTTGCCCGGACTCCCGTCGGCGGGAGCGGCCCCGGTCCCGGGCCCGCGTTCCTTCTCCTGTCCCCAGCGTTTCATCGTGGCGGGCCGGCCGTCGCCCGGAGTGGGCCGAAAGGCGGAAGCCGATCTCCGTCGGTCCGCCGCCCCCCACCCTGCAATTCCTCCGCCCCGTCACTCCGTCACCCCGAGATTCCGCCGCCCGTCACTCCGTCACCCCGAGATTCCGTCGCCCGTCACTCCCGTCACCCCGAGATTCCGTCGCCCGTCACTCCGTCACCCCGAGATTCCGTCGCCCCGAGATTCCGCCGCCCCGTCACTCCGTCACCCCGAGATTCCGTCGCCCCTCACTCCGTCACCCCGAGATTCCGTCGCCCCGTCGCCCTGTCACCCCGCCGTTCCGTCACTCCGTCACGTCGATCGTCACGCGGTTGGTCTCCACCCCGGCCGCCGTGACCACCTGGACGTCGACCTTCCCGGGTTCCACGTCGGCCGGTACGGGGACCGTCAGCAGCGTGTCCGTCGGGTTGCTGAAGCCGCCGGGGACCGGGACCAGGGGCACATGGACATGGACCGCGCCGATCCGGACCGCCATCCGGGAGAGCCGGCCCGCCGACTCGGCGCCCGGGGGTACGAAGCCGGCGCCGCGGATCTCGATGTCGTCGCCGGTACGGATCGGCGCGTCCAGATCGCCCGCCTCCCGTGCCCGGACCACCGAGAGGACCACCGGGCGGCCGCCCTCGGCGTACTTCCCGGCGAGGTAGGTGGCCGCGGCGACCAGGACCAGCAGGGCCAGACCCCACGGCAGATCGGGGAGCTGGTCGGGGCGGCGGGCCAGCCGTACCGCCGCGAAGACCAGTGCGACCCCGCTGATCACCAGATACTGGGTGTCCGCGAAGCTGCCCCGGCCGGAGTCGTCCGTGAGCAGGTCCGCCGCCCGCGGCCGGTCGGCCCGCACCTTCTGCAGCCGCTGACCGAGGACCCGCAGCCCCACCACTCGGCGGACGAGGACCGCGATCCCGCTCACCACGGCGACCACGGTCACCACGCCCACCCCGCGCGCGAGGTCGAGCCCGGCGATCAGCGCGTCGCGCCGGTCGTGCGCGGAGACCACCGCCAGCTCACCGATCAGCACCAGCAGCGCGTACACGACGAACAGCACCCAGGCCGCCGCCACCGCACGCGAGGTCGAGAGCCGGTTGTCCTCGCCGATGACGGGCGCGAGCGCCCCGCCGCGCGCCCGGTGCAGATATCCGGCAGCGGTCAGTGCGGCACCCGCCAGCACGGCCGCGACCAGTCCGGCCGTGCGCGCCGCGGTCCATCCGGCCCCGATGGCCGTCAACGCCTGCGCCAGCAGCAGGATCGCCACCGCGCCCCACACCACGATCGCGGTGAACCGCCACAGCCGGGCCAGCCAGGCCTCGCCGTCGGCCCGGCTCCGCTCGGCGACCAGGTCCGCGGACTGGGTCAGTTCGTCGGACACCCACTGGCGGGACGCGGACGCGGAGTAGGCGACCGCCGGGGGCAGCCCTCGCCCGGAGGCAAACTCGTCCCGTTTCGCCAGGAATTCGGCGACCGCTCGCCGGTGTCCCTCACGCGCGCCGTGCGGGCAGCCCCCGCAGGTGCAGCCACCCTCGTGGGCACCCGGACCGCTTCCGCGCCCCGCACCCTGTCTCGCCTCCTGCACCGCCACGACCGCTGCCGCCTTCCACGCGCCAGATCCCAAGTCGCAACCGCCACGGCAACTGGCATGCGACGACAGCGAATTGTGCCGTACGGAACACGCCTCGCGTCCGTCAGGTCCGGTCAGGGCGGGTGAAAGAACAACCGCTCGATTGACAGACGCAGCCGACGGACGGCAGGCGACAGGCGCCGTCAGCTCAGCAGATCGGGCTCGCTGCGGCTGATGTCCTGCCACAGCGGCTGGTAGTTGATCCAGGCCACCAGGTCTCCGCCGAGCTGCTCCCGGGTCGCCACCGCCTGCCGGTGGTCGATCAGCACGGGCCGGCCCGCGGCCTTCGCGGTCAGCTGCACCTGGCAGGAGCGTTCCATAGACAGAAACCACCAGGCCGCCGCGTCCACCGAGTCGCCGACGGTCAGCAGCCCGTGGTTGCGCAGCACGAGTGCCTTGCGGGTGTCGAGCGCGTCCGCGATCCGACGGCCTTCCTCGGCGTCCACGGTGACGCCGGTGTAGGCGTCGTAGACGGCGTGGTCCTCGTAGAAGGCGCAGGACTCCTGGGTGATCGGGTCCAGCAGATCGCCGAGGGCCGCGAGGGCCCGTCCGTGCACCGAGTGGCAGTGGGCGACGGCGACGACGTCGGGGCGGGCGGCGTGCACCTGGGCGTGCACGGTGAACGCCGCCTGGTTCACGTGGTAGCGGCCCTCGATCACCTGCCCGTCCTGGTTGGCGAGCACCAGGTCGCTCACCGTGACATGCCGGAACGGCATCCCGAACGGGTTGACCCAGAAACAGTCGCTGAACTCCGGGTCGCGGGCGGTGATGTGCCCAGAGACGCCGTCCTCGAAGCCGAGCCGTGCGAAGATCCGCAGCGCGCCCGCGAGCCGCTCCTTGCGGTGCGCCCGTTCGTCCTCGACCGACTCGTGCATCGGCGGCATGGCGAACGTCAGCCGGTCGGTCGGCAGGGGCGGGGGCGGAGTGGGGCCGTGCATGGGTCCTCCGGCACTGGATTGCTTGACGGGCCGGAAGTTACCGGCGGTCAGGCCCGGATGACAGCGCGGCTTTGTAAAGATGACGCACATACCTGATATCCGACAGAAGATGTCCGGATTCGGCGCAAGACTCGTCCCATGACGACAACAGATCCCGTGGCCCCGAACTGGGCGGCGTTCGCCGCGGCGGAACCCGGTCTCGCCACCACCGTCGAGGCACGCTTCAAGGCGTTCACCCACCATGTCCTCGCGACGCTCCGCAAGGACGGCTCGCCGCGCACCACCGGAATGGAGGTGCGCTTCGTGGACGGCGAGCTGTGGTTCGGCATGATGCCGGACTCGGTCAAGGCGCTGGACCTGCGCCGCGACCCGCGTTTCGCGCTCCAGGCGAACCCGGGGCCGGGCACGGGGATGGGCGGCGGGGACGTGCGGATCAGCGGGCGGGCCGTCGAGGTCGACGACCCCGCGACCAAGAGCGCGTATGTGAAAGAGGTGGAACCGCCGCAGCCGTTCCACCTCTTCCGCACCGAGCTGACGGAGGTCGTACGGATCTCCGTCGAGAACGACACCCATCTGGTCGTCGAGACCTGGAAGCCCGGAGAGCCGGTGCGCACTCTCAGGCGGGCATGACCCGGGAGTTCCCCGGGATCACTCCCACTCGATGGTCCCCGGCGGCTTCGAGGTCACGTCGAGGACGACCCGGTTGACGTCACGGACCTCGTTGGTGATCCGGGTGGAGATCTTCGCGAGCACCTCGTACGGCAGCCGCGACCAGTCGGCGGTCATGGCGTCCTCGGACGAGACGGGGCGCAGCACGATCGGGTGGCCGTACGTCCGGCCGTCGCCCTGGACGCCGACGCTGCGGACGTCGGCGAGCAGGACCACCGGGCACTGCCAGATGTCACGGTCGAGACCGGCCGCCGTCAGCTCCTCGCGGGCGATGGCGTCGGCCTCGCGGAGCAGGTCGAGCCGCTCCTTGGTGACCTCACCGACGATACGGATGCCGAGACCCGGGCCCGGGAAGGGCTGGCGCTGGACGATCTCCTCCGGCAGGCCGAGCTCCTGGCCGACCATGCGGACCTCGTCCTTGAAGAGCTTGCGCAGCGGCTCGATCAGCTGGAACTCGAGGTCCTCGGGGAGGCCGCCCACGTTGTGGTGGGACTTGATGTTGGCCGTACCGGTGCCGCCGCCGGACTCGACGACGTCCGGGTAGAGGGTGCCCTGGACGAGGAACTCGACCGGCTCGCCGCTCGCGCCGGCCTCCGCGACGATCTCCGCCTGGGCCTGCTCGAAGACCCGGATGAACTCGCGGCCGATGATCTTCCGCTTCTCCTCGGGGTCGGAGACGCCCTGGAGCGCGCTGAGGAACCTCTCCTCGGCGTCGACGACCTTCAGCTGGACGCCGGTGGCCGCGACGAAGTCCTTCTCGACCTGCTCGGTCTCGCCCTTGCGCATCAGGCCGTGGTCGACGTAGACGCAGGTCAGCTGGGAGCCGATGGCCTTCTGGACGAGCGCGGCGGCGACGGCGGAGTCCACACCGCCGGACAGACCGCAGATGGCGCGCCGGGTGCCGACCTGCTCGCGGATCGCCTCGACCTGCTCCTCGATCACATTTCCCGTGGTCCAGGTCGGGGACAGGCCCGCGCCCCGGTACAGGAAGTGCTCCAGCACCTGCTGGCCGTGCGTGGAGTGCATGACCTCGGGGTGGTACTGGACGCCGTAGAGCCTCTTCTCGTCGTTCTCGAAGGCGGCGACCGGGACGAGGTCCGTGGAACCCGTGACGGTGAAGCCCTCGGGGGCGGCGGAGCACGCGTCGCCGTGGGACATCCAGACGATCTGCTCGGCGGGGGTGCCCTCGAAGAGGGTGGAGGACGGCCTGGAGACGACCAGCTCCGTACGGCCGTACTCACGGGAGCCGTTGTTGTCGACGGTGCCGCCGAGGGTCTGGGCCATCAGCTGGAAGCCGTAGCACATGCCGAAGACGGGGACGCCGGCCTCGAAGAGGGCACGGTCGACGGTCGGGGCGCCCTCCTCGTAGACCGACGAGGGGCCGCCGGAGAGGATGATGGCCGCCGGGTTCTTGGCGAGCATCTCCTCGACCGGCATGGTGCTCGGCACGATCTCGCTGTAGACCCGGGCCTCGCGGACGCGGCGGGCGATGAGCTGGGCGTACTGCGCGCCGAAGTCGACGACCAGGACGGTGTCGGGGGCGGCGGCAGCGTGGGTCGCTGATGACACGTGGTGCCTTCCGGCGGTCGGGCGGGGGGTCTGTGCCATCGATTCTAACGGGGTGCCCGTGCGACCCCCTCCGCGTCGCGGGGACGGCCGCCACCGGACCCGCGCGATCTCACCATCCGAACGTGGTTGGACGCCGCGCGTCACCACGGCATACTGGGTCCATGCTCTCGTACACGACCTTCGTCTTTACCTATGGCACCGGGCCCACCGGATGCCATGGTCGTGCTGCTTGAGCCACTGACAAGCGACTTCCCAGGCGCCCCGGGCCGATACGGTCCGGGGCGCCTGGCGTTTGCGGACCGTGCCGATCCGGGGCTCCCGTCACCGACCTCCGAGGAGCCCCGGCCATGACCGCCACCAGCACCGAGCAGACCACCGCCGGAAACAGCACCACCGCCGAGAAGAGCACCGCCGCCGAGAGGACCGGCGCGCGCACACCCGAGGCCGTCGATGTGATCACCGGCGCGCGTGAGCGCATCGACGCGCTGGACGACCGCATCATCGGTCTCATCCAGGAGCGCATGGCGGTCTCCGCAGTGATCCAGGAGGCCCGTATCACCTCCGGTGGCCGCCGGGTGAACCTCTCCCGCGAGATGGAGGTCCTCGGCCACTACCGGGAGGCTCTCGGCAAGCCCGGCACGGGGCTCGCGATGACCCTGCTGGAGCTGTGCCGGGGCCGTGTCTGACGCCGGGCGCGAATCCCCGTACGAGCGGATACACGTTCCCCTGCCGCCTCACCCGCACGGTGCGTGACCGGGCCGTGGGGGCGTCGTTGGTACCGGTGTCCGCGCCAGCCAGGGGCGGGCCCGGGAGAACCACGCGTGGCTCCGCTGGAGCGATGAGGTGTACGGATCATGCCGTAGGCCGTGGGACCTCGTTCCAGAAAGGTGACCGGACGGCAGGGGACAGCAGCCCGGTCAGCACTGAACGGCCGGTTCCGGGGACGCCCGGAACCGGCCGACGGAACCGCCCGGAGACGCCCGGAACCGGCCGACGGAACCGCCCGGAGACGGCCACCCCCCTCGGCGACCGGACAGACGGCCGACACCGGCGGCACTGCACACAGACAGGCGGCGCGACCCCCCGGCGCCGCTCCGGGCACCGGCGCCGCCCTGACGCCGATGCCGACGAGGCGAAGGGCCCCGCGACACGACCGCGGGGCCCTTTGCCCGTGGACGGCGGCGCCCCCTCACCCGGGGCGCCCGATGTCACTCGCTCCCGCTCTTGTCCTTGGGCGGCACCGTCGGCATCCCCAGGAACGGCAGCCGCAGCGCCCCGAACGCCTTCTCGGGCACCGCCGGGTGCCGGGGCTCCACCGGCTCGAGGCGCTCGTAGGCCGCCCCCTGGGCCGGGCGCGGGTCCGCCTCGCCCTTGTTCGGCCAGTACGACATCGCCCGCTCGGCCTGCGCGGTGATCGTCAGCGACGGGTTGACGCCCAGGTTCGCCGACACCGCCGCGCCGTCGACCACCGAGATCCCCGGGTAGCCGTACAGCCGGTGGTACGGGTCGATCACCCCCGTCTCGCGCGAGTCGCCGATCGCGCAGCCGCCGAGGAAGTGCGCGGTCAGCGGGGTGCCCATCAGTTCGCCGACATTGCTGCCCGCGAAGCCGTTGATCTCGACGGCGATCGCGTCCGCGGTCTCCGTACCCGCCTTGATCTGCTTCGGGTTGGGCGCGCCGTGACCCTGGCGGGCGGTCAGCAGGCCCCGGCCCGGACCCTTGGGCCGCAGATACGTCGTCAGGGAGTTGTCCAGCGACTGCATCACCAGGGCGATCAGGGTCCGCTCCGACCAGCGCCGGTACGACATGGAGCGCAGCATCAGCCACGGGTGCCGCGCCACGTTCGCGAGCCAGGCCAGGACGCGGGAGGAGCCCTCCGCGTAGGGGACCTGGAGGGTCGACAGACCGCCCATCGCGTTCGAGCCCTTGCCGTAGCGGACCGGCTCGATGTGCGTGTTCTCGTCCGGGTGGATCGAGGACGTGATCGCGACGCCCTTGGTGAAGTCGACCCGGTCCGTGCCGTGCGCCTTGCGGTAGCGGCGGTCGTCCGTGCGCGCGCCCACCAGGGCCTCGGAGTTGGTGCGGGTCAGCTCGCCCAGCCGGTCGGAGACATGGGGCAGCCGGCCGTGCGCCTTCATCCGGTGCAGCAGCGTCTGCGTGCCGTACGTGCCCGCCGCGAGGACGACCCGCCGCGCCGTGAAGAACCGCCCGTTGCCCTTGCGCTTGTCGTCGGTCGGCAGGGTCGCGAGGGCGAAACCGCCCCGGGAGTCGTCCGTGACCGACACGACCGTCGTCATGGGATGGACGGTCGCGCCCGCCTTCTCGGCGAGATAGAGGTAGTTCTCGTTGAGCGTGTTCTTCGCGCCGTGGCGGCAGCCCGTCATGCACTCGCCGCACTCGGTGCACGCCCGGCGGGCGGGCCCCGCGCCGCCGAAGTACGGGTCCGGGACCTCCGCGCCCGGCTCGGCCCTGGCCGACCCGTCCGCGTCGTCGCCGTCACCGAAGAAGACGCCGACCGGCGCCATGTGGAAGGTGTCCCCCACCCCGATCCGCTCGGCGGCGGCCTTCAGATGGACGTCCACCGGGGTCATGGTGCGGTTGAGCCGGACGCCCAGCATGCGCCGCGCCTGGTCGTAGTACGGCGCCAGCTCCTCCTGCCAGTCGGTGATGCCCTTCCACTGCGGGTCGTCGAAGAACGCCTTCGGCGGTACGTAGAGGGTGTTGGCGTAGTTGAGGGAGCCGCCGCCGACCCCCGCGCCCGCGAGCACCATCACGTTGCCGAGCAGATGGATGCGCTGGATGCCGTACAGACCGAGGGCGGGTGCCCACAGGTAGTTCTTCACGTCCCAGGAGTTCTTCGGCAGCGAGGCGCGGGTGAAGCGGCGGCCCGCCTCCAGGACGCCCACGCGATAGCCCTTCTCGGTCAGCCGCAGGGCGGTGACGGATCCGCCGAACCCCGATCCCACGACGATGACGTCGTAGTCGTACCCGTCCTCGTCCCGGGTCTGGACAGACTTCTCCTGCGACACGTGCTCTCCTCGTTGAGAACGGGTGGATTCGGGCGGACAGAGGGGCGGTTGACGGCCCGGCGCCAGGGGGTGTCCGACTCCGCCTAGCGGAGGCGGAACGCCTTCATCAGACGCAGACTCCGGCTGATGAAGGCCGCGTACTGCTCGTCGTCCATGCCGAGCGACGGTGCCATCGGCAGCAGCCGCTGCTGCGCGACGGTCTGGGCCTCGGTGTATTTGAGGATGCCCTCGGAGCCATGGCGGCGGCCGAGGCCGGAGTCCCCCATGCCGCCCATCGGGGACTGCGCGCTGCCGTACGCCGGCGCATAGCCCTCGTTGACGTTGACCGTGCCGGTGCGCAGCCGGGCGGCGATCGCGCGTCCGCGCCGGCCGTCCTTCGTCCAGACGGAGGAGTTGAGGCCGTACGGCGTGGCGTTGGCACGTTCGACCGCCTCGTCCTCCGACGAGAAGCGGTAGACCGACACCACCGGCCCGAAGGTCTCCTCCGCGCACACCGCCATCGGCGCCTCCACGCCGTCCAGAACGGTGGGCTCGTAGAAGTACGGGCCGATGTCCGGGCGGGCGACGCCGCCGGCCAGTACCTTCGCGCCCTTGGCCACGGCCTCCTGGACGTGCCGGGTCACCGTCTCCAGCTGCCGGTCACCGACCAGCGAGCCCATGTCGGCCCCGTACGCGAGGGACGTGCCGAGCCGCATGGCCTTGGTGCGGGCGACGAAGCGCTCCAGGAAGGCGTCCGCGACCGACTCATGGACGTACAACCGCTCGATGGAGATGCACAGTTGACCCGCGGACGAGAAGCAGGCGCGGACGGCACCCGCGGCGGCCTTGTCGAGGTCGGCGTCCTCGAGCACCAGCATGGCGTTCTTGCCGCCGAGTTCGAGCGAGACGCCGACGAGACGGGCGGCGGCGCCCTGGGCGACCTCGCGGCCGGTGCGGGTGGAGCCGGTGAAGGAGACGTAGTCGGCGTGCCGGACGATCTCCGGGCCGACGACCGGTCCCTCGCCGATGACGACCTGGAAGACATCGGCGGGCAGCCCGGCCTCGATCAGCAGGTCGCGCGCCCACAGCGCGGTCAGGCACGTCTCGGTGTCGGGCTTCATCACGACGGCGTTGCCCGCGACGAACGCGGGGAGCGCGTCGCCGACCGACAGCTCCAGCGGGTAGTTCCAGGGCGCGATCTGGCCGACGACGCCGCGCGGATGGCGCAGTTCGGTGACCTTCGTCAGCGCCGGGATGGCACCGGTGTGCCGCTTGGGCCTCAGATACGCGGGAGCCTTGCGGCCGTAGTGCCGGGCCGCGATGGTGACGGCCTGCACCTCCTCGTGGGCGTGGAGGCGGGCCTTGCCGGTCTCCAGCTGGATCAGGTCGAGGACCTCGGCCTGGCGGGCGAGCACCAGGTCGTGGAAGCGGAGCAGGACGGCGGCGCGCTCGGGTACGGGGGTCGCGCCCCAGGCGGCCTGGGCGACGCGGGCCCGCTCGAACGCGACGGCCACGTCCTCGGGGGTGGACTCGGGCAGGTCGGCCAGCTTCTCGCCGGAGAACGGCGTGTGGTTGGCGGTGTGGCCGGAGCCGACGACACCCTTGGTGAGCTGGGCGACCAGCTCCGGGGTGACCACGTCGGCGGCGGTGCGGGCCCCGGCGGGGGCGGGGGCGAGCGGGTTGGTGCCGACCGCGCCCGTACGGGTCTTGTCGGTGGCCTTCTCCGGGGCCTGCGAGTCCGTCATGAGGCGCAGCGTATGACGGGGTGAGGCGTTTGGGTACCCGTCGGTAATGCGCTTTCACGGGGTGTCCACACCGCGCCAGTGACCGCTGGCAGTAAATGCGCTGATCAGGGCGTTGTCAGGAGCCCAGCAGGGTGCTGCCGACTTTCAGGCGGTCCCGGGCGCCCTTGAACAGCGCGGTGCCGCGTCGCTCGTCGGGAGTGCCTTTCGGCATGTCGACGCGCAGTGCGTAGGACTCGTGGACGGCCGTGACGACCAGGAGCTGGAGCACCCGGTACCGCTTCCGGCCCACCCGGTAGGTGGTGTCGGTGAGCATGGCGTCGTCGCCGTGGAAGCTCGTGGGTGTGGAGAGAGTGTGCGCGTCGTCGCCCGGCCGACTCGCCGTGGCCTGCCGCGCCCATGCCGTCAGGGTGGTGGGGGCCGACTTCTCCCGGGTCAGACGGAGCCGGACGGTGTCGTCGCCGTAGGTGACCGTGCGGTCCGTGGCGGAGTCCCGTGCGGTGCCCGCCGGGACGTACACGATCGCGTCGAGCCGAGGTTCGCGGTGGGCGGTCCAGGTGCCGGCGGCGGGACTGGCGGCGACGGCCCCGGGCGCCGAGCGGTAGGTGGCGTGCTCTTCCGTGACGCCCCCGTCGCCGGAGCCGCCGAAGTAGGAGGTACCGAGCCAGGCGCCGCCCATGAGCAGGACGCCGAACGCGGCGGCGGGGGCGGGACGGCGCAGGAAGCGACGTCTTGGCCGGGGGGCGCCCGGCGTGGTGACGGTCGGCGGGGAGGTGGGAGGCGCGGGGGATTCCCGCGCGGAGGGGGTGGCGGCCTCCGGGGTGGCCGGGGCGGACGGCGCGGTGCCCAGGCGGAACGTTCCCGCGTCCTCCGTGAACTCCCGCAGGCCCGCCACGTCCTGGGGCTGCGCGGGCTCCTCCCGCGCCGCGTCCGGCACGGGCCACCCCTCGGCCACCGCCCCCAGGGCCGCGCGCGTCTCCCGCGCGCCGGGCCTCTGCTCGGGTTCCTTCACCAGCAGCCGCCCGATGAGCGGAGCGAGCGGCCCGGCCCGCTCGGGCTCGGGCGGGTCGGCGGCGAGCACCGCGGCAAGGGTGGACTCCACCGTCGTACGACGGAAGGGGGACCATCCCTCGACGGCCGCGTACAGCAGCACGCCCAGCGACCACAGATCCGAGGCGGGACCGGCGTTCCGGCCGGACATGCGCTCCGGCGCGATGAACTCCAGCGAGCCGACGAACTCCCCGGTGACGGTGAGGGACTCCTCGCCCTGGACGTGAGCGATGCCGAAGTCGGTGAGGACGACCCGGCCGCTCGGTCCGAGCAGCACGTTCGCGGGCTTCACATCGCGGTGCACGATGCCGACGCGGTGTGCCGCGTCGAGCGCGCCGACGAGGGCGAGACCGATCCGCGCGGCCTCGGCCGGGGCCAGCGGACCGCGACGCAGCGCCTCGTCCAGGGACTCCCCGCGGACCAGCTCCATGATGATCCAGGGAGAGCCCTCCTCGACGACCACGTCGTGGATGGACACGGCCGCGGGATGATCCACACGGGCGGCGGCACGCGCCTCTCGGTAGATCCGGTGGGCGGCCCGCTGGTGCGCCGCGTCGTCCGGATCGCCCGGCAGACGGGGCTGCTTGACGGCGACGTCCCGCTCCATGAGTTCGTCCACGGCGCGCCATACGGTGCCCATACCGCCGGAGCCGATCCGCTCGGTCAGCCGGTAGCGGCCGTCGATCAGGCGTCCCGCATCAGTACGCATGTCCCATCAGTACCGTGCGGGAACACCCGTTGTCGACGCGGGCCGGCTCCAACAGCTATGCCGCGCCCAGGACTTGACGCGGCCCGCGACGGCCCTGACCAGTTCGGTCCTGGCGACGCGCAGCTCGAACCGGTCGCGCTTGCCGTCGACCTGCTCGGCGTACCAGGGCAGCCCCGGCCGGCGCCACTTGGCCGGGCCGGGGGACTTGGGCAGCGCGGGCAGCGGTGTGGCCAGCCCCGCGGGGTTCCCGAACCGGAGTTCGCCCTGCTTGCCGAGCCGATGTCGGTGCCGTTCTCCTCGGCCGTCGCCACCGTGCGTGCCAGGGTCTCGGGCCCCGGACAGTCGTCGGCGTCCAGGAAGAACACGAACCGCCCGCAGGCGTGGTCGAGACCGACGTTTCGGGGAGCGGAGGGGCCGTCACCGGGGCGCGCGGGCGGTCCGGCCGCGCGGCTCCGTCCGCACACGAGTGGCGGTTCGTTTCGCATTCGGAAAGGTGATCCGGATGCCCGGCCCGGACGTACGGTCGCTGGTCTCGGACGCTCAGGTTGCGCCGGTTGCAGTCCGGAACTCGTCACTCGGGGGTTCGTCGGGCCGGGTCACTCCGGGTCGACTGCGGATCACCCCGGTGCGAACGTGTCGACGGCGACGTCGAAGTACTCCTTCGCCTCCTTCACCCTCCCGACGGGCGCCGACACCCACACGTCGTACATCCGGCCACCCTCCTCCCAGCACAGGTCGTAGGTGTGCCGGGGGCCCTCGGCGGCCGTGTAGCCGTTCCAGCTGAACTCCCAGAGCGCGGCCGGGCTGCCGCGGTGCGAGGTCTCCGTGACGCTGCCGTCGTGGTAACCCGGATTCGTGGAGGGACCGTCCGCCGCGGAACGCCGCATCACCGCGAGCGGTCCGCCCGCGTCGGGGCCCGTCACCTTGATGCCGAGGCGGAAGGTCTGCCCCGGGGACAGATAGAAGATCCGCTCCCCCTGCGGACCGCGGGTGAACCCGTCCGGCACGGCGAGCGAGAACCCACCGGGGTCCCGCACCTGCCGATAGCCCGAGGGCGCCGTACGGCCGACGGCCGTGGCCGGGGACGGCGAGCGGGTCACCGTCACCGTGGGCCCGGGCGCGGAGCCGGAGGAGGACGGGCGCGGGGACCCGGAGCCGGCCGACGGGCCCGACGCTCCCGTACCGGCCGGGTGCGACGGTGCCGTGGGGCCGGGCCCGACGCTGCCCTCGCCACGCATCAGAAGCGCCGCCGCCGAGAGGCCCGCGCCCGCCATCGCCGCGACCAGGGCGGCCACGACGACGCCCCGCGCGGACCGCCGGGCGGGCCGTGCCTCGGCCCCCTCCCGGCTCGCCGCCGTCTCGGGCTCCTGCCGCGAGGGCGACGGCAGCACGTGCCGGGGGACGTCCCGCTGTGTCGGTGTGTAGGGCACCGGCGCCCGTGGTGTCCGGCCCGTCTCCAGGAACTCCCGCAGCATGCGCTCCGCCTCGGCCACGTCCAGGCGCCGCTCCGGGTCGCGCTCCAGCAGCCCCCGTACGACGGGCAGGATCGGCCCGGCCTGCGCGGGCGGACGGATCTCGTCGACGACGACCGCGTGCAGGACCCCGCCCAGCGAGTCGCGCCGGAAGGGGGACTCACCGCTCAGCACCGCGCACAGCAGCGCGCCCAGGGACCACAGGTCCGACTCGGGCCCGGTCCGCTCGCCGGACATCCGCTCGGGGGCGGTGTACTCGGGGGAGCCGACGAAGGAGCCGGTCTCGGTGAGCGTCGTGGCGCCCGTTACCTGCGCGATGCCGAAGTCGGTGAGGACGACGCGGTCGGTGCCCGCCTCGATCAGGACGTTCGCCGGCTTCAGATCGCGGTGCAGGACGCCGGCGTCATGGGCACGGCGCAGCGCGCCCAGCAGGGCGATGCCGATACGGGCGGCCTCGCGGGCGTCGACGGGTCCCCGCCGGGCGATCCGCTCGGCGAGCGAGCCGCCGTCGATCAGCTCCATCACGATGTACGGGCGCTCGTCGTGCTCGACGACGTCATGCACGACGACGATGTGCGGATGCCGTAACTGCGCCACCGCCCGCGCCTCGCGCAGGGTGCGCTCGCGCTGGAGCCGGGCCTCGTCGGCGGAGAGCGAGGGGTCGACCGTGAGTTCCTTGACCGCCACCTGACGGCCGAGCAGTTCGTCGGACGCCCGCCAGACAACGCCCATGCCACCGCGGCCGATCCGCTCCTGAAGCCGGTAGCGGCCCGCTATGACACGGACGTTCTCCCCCTCGGTCCCCATACGCCCCATCATGCCGCACCTGATGGGAACCATCCGGGGAGCCGGTACCACGGTGGCCGACAAGCGACGTACAAGGGCGCACGAACGGGCGGGTGGGGCGCACGAAAGGTGTACGCGGGGTGCGCCGACGGGGGCGCGAGCGCCGTGAGGTGACGCGCTGTCATGAACAACCGGTCACAGGGGGCGTGAACAGCGCGAGTTCGGGCGCCGCACGCCTCGCGCGCCGGACGCTGGCCTCGCGCTCCCCCTTGCCGGTCGTCCGTGGCCCATGGCCCGTCCCGCCGCGCGTCAGCCCTCCGGCTGACCCCACCCCCGCAGCACCACGTCGAACTGCTTGCGCGTCGTGTCCCAGTCCGCGGCCGGTCCGGACATGTAGATGGCGTACTCCACGCCGTTGCGCGCGAAGTACGTCTCCTCCACGGCGTGCCGGGGGCCCGGGAACGGCGTGTCCTTCGCCAGCGCGGTCCATGTGTACTCCCACAGGGACCCGGGCCGGTCACGGTAGATGTTCTCGCGCAGGGTCACCCGCCGGTAGTCGACGAGCCGCTGGAGCTGCTGCTCCAGATCGAGCTGGTGGTCGTGCGCGTCCGCGAAGTCCGGCGAGCTGTCCACGGCGATACGGACGAAGTGCTTGCCGCCGTCGGGCGTGTAGTCGGTCTGGAAGGAGTCGTACGGCATCCGCTTCCACTGCTTGCCGGGCAGGACGAGGCTGAAGCCCGCGGGGTCCTTCTTGCGCACCCAGCCGTCCGGGACGGCACCCGTCGACTGCGCCTGCGTGCTCGTGCTCGTGGTCGCCGTCGGGCCGGTGGTGCCGGTGCTCGCCGTGCCGCCGTCGTCGGCGTTGCCGAAGGAGTTCACGGCCACCGCGCCCGCCGCACCGAGGATCGCGGCCACCGCGAGGACGAGCGCGACCGTACGGCCGCGCCGGCGCCCGCGGGGAGCCGGCACCTGGGCGACGGCAGGGGCGGGCTGGTGCAGTGTGCTGCCGGACGCGTGCGCGCCGCGGTTCTCGCGCCGGCCCGTCGCCGTCGTGCTCGGGTCACCGACGCCGCTCGTGTCCAAGTGCTCTGTCGCCACGTACTCCTGCGCCGCCTTCGGCCGCCGTCCCTCCGCGGCCTCGGCCAGCATCTGTTCGAGCCGCTCCGCGTCCGGGCGTTCGGCCGGGTCCTTGCGCAGCAGCGCGGCGATCACCGAGTCCAGGGCGCCCGCGTTCGCCGGCTGCGCGGGCTCCTCGTCGACGACGGCCTGCATGGTGGTCAGCGGCGAGGTCCGCCGGAACGGCGACCTGCCCTCAACCGCCGTGTACAGGGTGGCGCCGAGCGCCCACAGGTCGGAGGAGGGGCCCGGGTCGTGGCCTCGGACGCGCTCGGGCGCCAGGTAGTCCACGGAACCGACGATCTCCCCGGTACGCGTGATGGTGGTGTCGCCCTCGACCTGCGCGATCCCGAAGTCGGTGAGCAGCACGCGCCCGTCGGCCGCGAGCAGGACGTTGCCCGGCTTCACGTCGCGGTGCAGCACACCCGCCGAGTGCGCGGCACGCAGGGCCCGTAGCACCCACAGTCCGATGCGCGCGGCCTCGACGGGCTCCAGCCGGCCGCGCTCCTTCACCGCGTCGGCGAGCGAGCCGCCCTCGACCAGCTCCATCACGATCCAGGGCCGGTTGTCGTGCTCCAGGACGTCATGGATGGTGACGACGGCCGAGTGGTTGATGCGCGCGGCGGCGCGTGCCTCGGCGTGGGTCCGGGCGAGCAGGACCGACCGGTCACTCTCCGTGACGTACAGTGCGGCCGTCAGTTCCTTGATGGCGACTGCCCGGTGGAGCACCTCGTCGTGGGCGCGCCACACCCGGCCCATACCCCCGCTGCCGATGGAGTCGACAAGCCGGTAGCGGCCCGCGAGGAGCAGGCCCTGCATCTGATTCACGTTTCCCCGCAATGGTCTTGACGAGGTCAGACTAAAGAGCACCCCTCGCGCTGGGAACGGGTGGGGTGGCAACGGAGACCGCACTGTGACGGTTCTCCCTTCCCCGTAGGGGACGGAACCACCGCACTCTCAGCGCAATCGGACCTCGCCCTCCTGTGAACCGGCGAGCCGCCATCGGCTCTTCACCACAGTCATGTCCTGGGTCCATGTCCTGTGTGCATGTCCTGTCCGCATGCCTCAACCGGCCGCCTGATACGTCTGTTCCGCCTGCTCGAACAGCCTGGTCACCTCATCCACTTCGGCCTCCGGGCCGCGGACCTGCACCACGTGGTAGCGGCCGCCGACGATGAGGGCGAGATTGCGTACGAACAACTCGCGTCCATTGCCGTCCGTCCAGGTGAACTGGCCTTCGGCCATGGTCCGTCCGCCGACGTCGATGCGCCGCATCCCACTGGAGGTGGCCCAGGTCGAGTCACGGAACGGCTGCAGTTCTGGCTCCGACTCCCGCTGGTAAGTCAGCGGATCGGCGCCGTATCTGCTCGTGCTGTCGCGTCCGGGGACGACGATCAGCTCGAAGTCGCCCTGGGAGTAGACGATCTGACCGCTGTTGTTCTTCGGTGTCCGGTTCCAGCCGCTCGCCACGGCGACGCGGAAGCCCTCGGGGTCCGTGCGCAGGGTGAAGCCCTGGGCGACCTGGGGCTCGTCGGTCTGGGTCTGCGGGGAACCGTCCGACGGGGAGGGGCTCTTGGAGCTCCCGCGACCCGACTGCTGCGCGCCGCTCGTGGCGGAGTGCCGCGGCGTCGGGGTGGCGTCCTCGGCGGCACCGGCGTTCTCGGGCGCGGCGCCGGCGCCGGTGGTGTCTCCCGCCTTCGGCATGAAAACCAGGGCGTACGCGATCGCGCCGGCCAGCGCGAGCAGGATCAGCACAAGCAGGGTGCGGCCGAGTCTGCGCGGCTTCTGCGGGCGCTCGTCCCGGGCGCGCTTGTGGCGGGCGCGGGTGGTCGCGGGCAGCCCGGCGCGGCGCCTGCGGACCAGTTCGCCCCGGCGCCGTACGATCGGCAGCCGACTGGGGTCGACGGGCGGCGCCGCGACCACATGCGTCCCCGCGTCGGGTTCGGGCGCGGACCGCACGAGGGAACGCAGCCAGCCGCGCAGCTCCTCGAAGTCCAGGCGGTCGGTGGGGTCCTGACGGAGCAGCGTCTCCACGACCGGGCGCAGCGGACCGCACTCCTCCGCGAAGGCGGGCGGTTCCGAGCAGACGAGCTGGACCAGCTCGGCGGTGCTCTCCTCGGGATACGGCGCATGCCCCTGCACGGCCCGGAACAGCAGCGCGCCCAGCGCCCACAGGTCGGTGGCGGGCCCGATGGGCGGGGCCAGCTGCCAGTTCTCGTGCACGGGACCGGCCTGTTCGGGCGCCCAACGCTCGGTGACGGGCCCGACGACGGCCATCCGTGCCTGCCGGGCACGCTCGGCGGCGAGGGCGGTGGCGGGACCCCGGTGGTTCCAGGAGGTGCCTACAGAACCGGGCTCGGTGCCAAGCGCGTCGGGGGCCGCCGGTGCGGACGGGCCAGTGCCTGTGCCGTTCTCGTACGGACCCGGGTTCTTCTCGTGCGGACCCGTGCCGTCGTTCCGGGGGACGGGGTTGCCGCCGGGCAGTGCGGGCCGGTCGTCGGCGGCGGGCGCCGCGGGGCGGGGTACCGCGCCGTGCCAGGACGTCGTACGGCCCACCCCGTAGGGGTCGGCGATCTGCCCCGGCGAGGTGCCGGGCGCGATCTCCACGCCGTTCTCGGCCTGACGGGGTGCGGGCAACGCCGTCCGCCCGCCCCGCTGTTCCTCCTGCACACGTGCCGCGGCCCGGGCCCCGGCGCGGTACGCCGCGATCGCCCCGGCCCGTGCGGCCCGCACGTCCTCGGCGGACTCCAGCGCCCGGGGGGCGGCGGGGCCACCCCCGGGCGCGCCACCGCCGGGAGCCGCGCCGTTCGCCCGCGCCTCGATCGCGGCCCGGCGGGCGGCCTCGGCGTCCATGGCCGAGGCGGGCCCGCCGCTCCCCGCGAACCCTCCCGAACTCCCGGGCGCATCACCTTCCGTACGGCCCCCGGAATCCCCGCGCACGGCCCCCTGCGGGTCCCCGCCCCGGTCGGGCGGCCCGGCATCGCTCTCGCTCTCGGTCTCCTGCGTCGGCACCGGGTCGTACCCGCACAGCGCCTCCTCCGCCGCCCCCACCGCGAGTCCGGTCAGCATCACCCGGCCGTCGTCGCAGACGAGCACCGTGCGTGCCGTGATGTTCCGGTGCACCCAGCCGTGGCCGTGCAGTACCCGCAGGGCCATGAGGACGTCGGAGGCGACCTCCGCCGCGCGGTACGGCGTCAGCGGCTTCTCCGCGAGCAGCGCCGCCAGCGACCGCGCGGGGACCAGCTCACTGACGATCCACAGCGAACCGCCCTCGGCGAACACGTCGAAGACCTGGTCGAGCCGTGGGTGGTCGGGTATCCGTGCGGCGGCCTGGGCGGCCTCGATCGCGCGCCGTACGGCGGGCTCGGCGGGCCGGCGCGTGGCCGTCGTACGGCCGGCGCCGCCGCGGTCCCGGCCGTCCCGGGCCACGTATCCCTCGGGCAGTCCGTCCGCGTCGAGCACCTCCGCCTCGACGACCTCGGGCAACGGCACCTGCCGTACCAGGACTTCCTGTCCGCTGTAGGTGTCGAAGGCCCGGGTCTCGGCGAGTTCGAACTCGTCGGCCGGCGGCAGCGGCAGGCGGTAGCGGTCGGCGAGCACCCGTCCCGCATAGTCGTCCACGATGCCTCCCCCGGCCGCCCCGGTTGGTCAATTCCGTTCGCGTTGCGCCTCGTTCTGGATGCCTGCGGTCCGCAATTCCTCACGATACGTGCCGGAGGCAACCTGCAACCCGGGGATGCCATATCTCCCCACGACACGAGCGCACGGAACGTCAGTCGGCCGTTCGGTACGTCACGACTTCGGCCGGAAGGTCCCGGTCAGCGTCTTCCAGGTGTTCGTGCGCAGATCACCGTCCCAGTCGCCGGCCTTCGCCGTGTACATCAGCCCGTATCCCTGATGCGAGTTGACGACGAATCCACGGTCGATCACCCGGTTCGTAGTACCGCCGTCGACGTAGGTGAACTCCCAGTCAGCCGTGTTCCAGCTCTTGTACTCCACCTTCGCGATACGAACCCTCTTGTACTGGGGGCGCGTCATGGAGCGCTCCTGGTTCTCCCAGTCCGCCACCGGGTCGTCCTTGGGCGTGGACGTCCAGGCGACCAGCAGCCGCTGCCCGTCGGGACCGGTGAACCGGTCACCGGCATCGTCCGACGACTGGTACTTCCAGCCCTTCGGCAGTCCGATGGAGTACCCCTGACCGCCCTTGTACGTCTTCACCGAGCCGCCGTCGTCACCCGAGGACCCGGAGGAGGTGGCGGCGCTCCCGCCGGGGGCGGCCGAGCCCTCCTGCGCGTCCGACCCGCTCGTCGCGGTGCCGCTGGTGCTGCCGCTGTCCGGGTGCGTGCTGCCGCCGCTCCGGCCGTTGCCGTCGCCGCTTCCACTGCCCTTGCCGCCGCCGCTGCGGGCCGTCGCGCCGCTGGTCACGGCGGTCTTGGCGCCGCCCTTCTTGCCGTCCTGCTCGTCGCCGCGATGGAGGGTGAGCGCGAGCACCGTGCCGAGCACGGCCAGCACCACGACGACCGCCACGATCACCAGCGTCCGCTTCGGCACCACGTCGGTGAGCGGCGCCCTCGGCGGCTGCGCCGGCCGCGGCGGCCGGTCCGGGTCGGGCAGTATGGGCCATCCCGAACTCGGCTTCGCTGAACCGGAGTTCGATCCGGTGGTGCCACCGCCGCTCCGCGCGCCCGTGGAGGCCGCTCCCGCAGCGGACGAGACGGACGAACCGGATGCGCTCGATGCGTCGGACGAACCGGCTCGACCGGCCGGGCCAGACGTCCCGGCGGCGGGCGTCCTGGCACTCGGGGAGCCCGCGTCCTCGGACGCCTTCTCCGCCTCGGCTCCCGAGGACTTGGTGCGCGCGGTGGAGGTCGCGGCGGCCGTGGCCGCACCGAGGGACGCCGCGGACCTGCGCACAGAGCGCAGCGCTCCGCGCAGCCGCTCGGCCGCCTCCTCGCCCCGCTTGCCCCCGGAGGCCGAAGTCCCCTCGTCCGCGCTCTTCCCGGGCAGCGGCGGCAGTGGTACGACCCGCGTCGCGTCCGCGGCCGCCTTCTCCTTCTCGTCCGGCGCGTGGATGACCTCGTTGAGCATCGCCCGGGCGCCCGCGTCGTCGAGGCGCTGCTGCGGATCCTTGGCGAGCAGGCCGTAGATGACACTCTTCAGCGGGCCCGCGTTCTTCGGCTCCTCCAGGGGCTCGGTCATCACCGCGGTCAGCGTGGCGATCGCCGACCCCTTGTCGTACGGCGGAATGCCCTCGACCGACGCGTACAGCAGTCCGCCGAGCGACCACAGGTCCGCCGCCGGGCCGGGCTTGTGCCCGCGCGCCCGCTCCGGCGAGATGTACGAGGGGGCGCCGACCAGCATGCCGGTGGAGGTGATGGAGGGGTCGCCCTCGACCTGCGCGATGCCGAAGTCCGTGAGCACGACCCGGCCGTCCTCGGCGATGAGCACGTTCGACGGCTTCACGTCGCGGTGCAGGATGCCCTCACGGTGCGCGGCGCGCAGCACGTCGAGCACCACGAGTCCGACCTCGGCGGCGCGCTTGGGCTCCAGCACGCCGTCCTCGCGGATGACCTCGGCGAGCGACTTGCCCTCGATCAGCTCCATCACGATCCAGGGCCGGTCGTCCTCGTGGACCACGTCGAAGACCGTCACCGCGCCGTTGTTGCGGATCCGGGCGATCGCCTTGGCCTCCCGCAACGTACGCGTGATCAGGCGCCGTTTCTCGTCCTCGTCGATGCTCGACGGGAACCGCAGCTCCTTGACCGCGACCGTACGGCCCAGGGTCTCGTCCTCGGCCCGCCACACCGTGCCCATGCCGCCGCGGCCGAGTACGTCTCCCAGCCGGTACCGCCCGGCGAGGAGACGTTCGCTCTTGTCCTGACGGGGTGTCCCCGCCCGCTCCGCGTCCGACATGCGTCCCCTCATGCAACCCGCCCTGACAGAGCCTCCATTGTCCCTCACGCGCGGACCGCCCCACGCCCAGGGTGCCCCTGGTTCGGCGGGTCGTCCCACGCCGGAGGGCGTCCTGAGAGACCTGCCGGAGCATGAACGAGACCCGAACAGGGCGGCCGAGAGCCCGGTCTGCACCGCTGCGCCCGCTGTGCACCCCCGGCGCGCTCGTGTCCCGTCGCCGGAACCGGTCACGCGGGAGGCCCGATCCGTCCCTGTCACAGGTTCGTCCCATGATGGGCCGCGGCGATGAAGGATCGCACTGCCGCCGCGCCGGACAACCGGATCACGCCCTTCCGGTCGCACGGCCGCGCCTCGGCCGCCGAGGGCTCCGACGGCTCCGACGGCTCGACGACACGCGACCCGGCCGCCCCGCGCACCCGGACGGGTCACGGACTCCGGCCCGGAACGGGCCCTGTTCACGGCCGAACTCCGTCCCCGTACCTCTTGGAACGATCCGGTTCCGAACAGAGATCCCGGACCGCGCCGCCCGTTCGAGTGAACCCGGGTACACCCCGGCGGCTACAGCGGCACTATGTCCGGCGCCCCCAGTCTCGCCGCGTCCGCCGTCAGATCGTCGGGCTGGCGCTGCGACTCCCGCTCCGCCTCCACCCGCTTCTCGTAGTGCTCCACCTCGCGCTCTATCTGGTCCATGTCCCAGCCGAGCACCGGGGCCATCAGTTCGGCCGCCTCCCGGGCGCTGCGCGTGCCGCGGTCGAAGGTCTCGATCGAGATGCGCGTCCGCCGGGTCAGCACGTCGTCCAGGTGCCGGGCGCCCTCGTGCGACGCCGCGTACACCACCTCGGCGCGCAGATAGTCGTCGGCCGCGTGGAGCGGTTCACCCAGTGAGGGGTCGGCCGTGATCAGGTCGAGCACCTCCTCCGCCATCGAGCCGTACCGGTTCAGCAGATGCTCGACGCGGACCACGTGCAGTCCGGTGCGGGCGGCTGTGCGCGCCCGCGCGTTCCACATCGCCCGGTAGCCCTCGGCGCCCAGCAGGGGGACGTCCTCGGTGACACACTCGGCCACCCGCCGGTCGAGGCCGTGCACCGCCTCGTCGACGGCGTCCTTGGCCATCACCCGGTACGTCGTGTACTTGCCGCCCGCCACGACCACGAGGCCCGGCGCCGGGTGCGCCACGGTGTGCTCGCGGGACAGCTTGCTGGTGGCCTCGGACTCACCCGCGAGGAGAGGCCTGAGGCCCGCGTACACCCCCTCGACGTCGTCCCGCGTGAGCGGCACCGCGAGGACCGAGTTCACATGCTCCAGCAGATAGTCGATGTCGGCGCTGGAGGCCGCGGGGTGCGCCTTGTCGAGGTTCCAGTCGGTGTCCGTCGTGCCGATGATCCAGTGCCGGCCCCACGGGATGACGAAGAGGACGGACTTCTCGGTCCGCAGGATCAGCCCCGACGCCGAGTGCACGCGGTCCTTCGGCACGACCAGATGGACGCCCTTGGACGCCCGGACATGGAACTGGCCCCGCTCGCCCACCATCGCCTGGGTGTCGTCGGTCCACACCCCCGTCGCGTTGACGATCTGCTGGGCGCGGACCTCGTACTCCCCGCCTGCCTCCACGTCCTGGACCCGGGCTCCGACGACCCGCTCGCCCTCGCGCAGAAAGCCGATCACACGGGCCCGGTTGGCGGCCTTCGCGCCGTACCACACGGCGGTGCGCACCAGGGTCGCCACGAAGCGCGCGTCGTCCATCTGCGCGTCGTAGTACTGCAAGGCGCCGACCAGGGCGTCCTTCTTCAAGCAGGGGGCGACGCGCAGGGCGTGACGGCGGCTCAGGTGACGGTGCAACGGCAGTCCCCGGCCGTGGCCGCGCGCCATCGACATGGCGTCGTAGAGCGCGACGCCCGAGCCCGCGTACAGCCGCTCCCAGCCCCTGTGCTGAAGGGGGTACAGAAACGGGACCGGCTTCACGAGGTGGGGCGCCAGGCGCTCCAGCAGCAGCCCGCGCTCCTTCAGCGCCTCGCGCACGAGCGCGAAGTCCAGCATCTCCAGATAGCGCAGGCCGCCGTGTATCAGCTTGCTCGACCTGCTGGAGGTGCCCGACGCCCAGTCACGGGCCTCGACCAGGCCCGTGGACAGGCCTCGGGTGGCGGCGTCCAGCGCCGTGCCCGCGCCGACCACGCCCCCGCCCACGACCAGCACGTCCAGCTCGCGCTCGGCCATGCCCGCCAGCGACTCGGCACGCTGCGCCGGCCCCAGTGTCCCTGTCCTCACCGCTGCCTCCCGCAATGTCGCGCCGGCCACACCCGTCAAGCGAGACCCGGCTCACCTCTGCTCATGCCCAAAGTCTGACCGTGATGCCCGACTTCGGCCACCACGCACCAGCAGCCTGTGGACAAACACACGAGGAAACACGCGTAGTCAATCACGCAAATCGGTCATATTTACTCCTAGTCTGACATTGCCCTCATCGCTCGCTCATTCTGTCCACAGCAGTTGCGCACCTCCCCCGCCTCGGCTACTGGGAAGGACGGCCCACGCCATGCCCGCAGATCTCGCCGTCATCGGACTCGGTCACCTCGGCCTGCACCTGGCCCAGGCCGCCGTCGCGGCCGGCATCTCGACACTCGGGTACCGGACCGGCCCCGAGGCCGGCTCCCTCACCGCCGCCGAACTGCGCCGGATGCTCGCGCGGGGCTTCCGGCCCACCTCCAGCGCCGCTGAACTCGGCCGTGTCCGCACCGCCGTCATCTGCGCCCCGGTCCCGCGCGGCGCGGACGGCGCACCCGACCTCACCCAGGTGGAGTCCGCCGCCCGCACCCTCGCCGAGCGGCTGCGCGCGCACACCACCGTCATCCTGGAGTCACCGGTTCCGCCCGGTACCACGGAGGACCTCCTGCGTCCGCTCCTCGAAGCGGGCTCCGGGCTGCGCGCGGGCCGCGACTTCCACCTCGCCTACTCGCCGAGCCGCGTCGACCCCGGCAACCGCGACTTCGGGGCCGCCAACACGCCCAAGGTCATCGGCGGTCTCACCCCCGCCTGCACGGAGTCCGCCGCCACCTTCTACGGACGTCTGACCGACAAGGTGGTACGTGCGCGTGGGCCGCGCGAGGCGGAGACCGTGCAGGTGCTGGAGACGAACTACCGGCAGGTCAACATCGCCCTCGTCAACGAGATGGCGGTGCTCTGCCACGACTTGGGCGTCGACCTGTGGGACGTCATCCGCTGCGCTGAGACCAAGCCGTTCGGCTTCCAGGCGTTCCGCCCCGGTCCCGGCGTCGGCGGCCACGCCGTCTCCCAGAGCCTGGCGGCCCCGACCGGGCGCAGCCTGCGCATGGTCGAACTGGCGCAGCAGGTCAACGGCCGGATGCCCCCGTACGTCGTACAGCGCGCCGCCGCCCTCCTGAACGAGCACGGCAAGTCGGCCCGCGGCGCCCGGGTCCTGCTGCTCGGCGTGACCTACAAGCCGGACCTCGCCGATCTCCAGGGCTCCCCCGCACACGAGATCGCGCTGCGCCTGATGGAGCTGGGCGCGTCCGTCAGCTACCACGACCCGCACGTCCCGGCATGGAGCGTCCTGGACCGCCCGATCCCGCGCGCGGACTCCCTCTACGAGGCGGCGGCGGGCGCCGACCTGACGATCCTGCTCCAGCAGCACCGCACCTACGACCTGCAGGGCCTCTCGGTGAAGGCCCAGCTGCTCCTGGACACACGGGGGGCCACGCCCACGGGGGCGGCGCATCGGTTGTGAAGGGGGGTGGCGGGTCCGGTACCGAACCGGATCCGGTCCCAGCGAGTGGGCTTGCGCTGACGGCCCCGGGGCGCGCCCCCTTCCATGACGCCGCCCAGTTGCGCGCCCCTCCACAGCAATGCACGCCCCCACCTGGGCACTTGGACACACGAAGGGGCCTGGTTCACCCGTCGGGGTGAACCAGGCCCCTTCGTCCGCTCAGGCCGAGCGCGGCGTCATGTCACCGCCGGTGCTGCGAGTCCGCCACCGTGACCTCGACCCGCTGGAACTCCTTGAGCTCGCTGTAGCCGGTGGTGGCCATGGCCCGGCGCAGGGCGCCGAAGAAGTTCATCGAGCCGTCCGGGGTGTGCGAGGGGCCGGTGAGGACCTCCTCGATCGTGCCGACCGTGCCGAGGTCGACCTTCTTGCCGCGCGGCAGCTCCTCGTTGACCGCCTCCATGCCCCAGTGGTGGCCCTTGCCGGGCGCGTCCGTGGCGCGGGCCAGCGGGGAGCCCATCATCACGGAGTCGGCGCCGCAGGCGATCGCCTTGGGGAGGTCGCCGGACCAGCCGACGCCGCCGTCCGCGATCACGTGCACATACCGGCCGCCGGACTCGTCCATGTAGTCGCGGCGGGCCGCCGCCACGTCCGCGACCGCCGTGGCCATCGGGACCTGGATGCCGAGCACGTTGCGCGTGGTGTGCGCGGCACCGCCGCCGAAGCCGACCAGGACACCGGCCGCGCCGGTGCGCATCAGGTGCAGGGCCGCGGTGTAGGTGGCGCAGCCGCCGACGATCACCGGGACGTCGAGTTCGTAGATGAACTGCTTCAGGTTCAGCGGCTCGTGCGAGTGGGAGACGTGCTCCGCCGACACCGTCGTACCGCGGATGACGAAGATGTCCACGCCCGCGTCCACGACGGCCTTGGAGAACTGCGCCGTGCGCTGCGGGGAGAGCGCGGCCGCGGTGACGACGCCCGAGTCGCGCACCTCCTTGATGCGCTGCCCGATCAGCTCCTCCTTGATCGGAGCCGCGTAGATCTCCTGGAGGCGGCGGGTGGCGGCCTCGACCGGCAGCTCGACGATCTCGTCGAGCAGCGGCTGCGGATGCTCGTGCCGCGTCCACAGGCCCTCGAGGTTCAGCACGCCCAGGCCGCCCAGCTCGCCGATGCGGATCGCGGTGGCCGGGGAGACGACCGAGTCCATGGGGGCGGCCAGGAAGGGCAGCTCGAAGCGGTAGGCGTCGATCTGCCAGGCGATCGAGACCTCCTTCGGGTCCCGCGTACGGCGGCTGGGGACGACGGCGATGTCGTCGAAGGCGTACGCCCGGCGGCCGCGCTTGCCGCGCCCGATCTCGATCTCAGTCACGTCTGTGGCCTTTCCCTGATGCGTTTCAGCGTCTTCCAGTATCGCCGACGGCCGCGCCGGGAGCCGCCCCGGACGAAGGACGGGGACGGCTCCGGCGTACGGCAGGGGCGGCCCGGACGGACGACGAGGGCGGTCCGGAAGCTTCCGGACCGCCCTCTGAGGTCGTCACCCGCGTCGCACGCGCGGGGGCCGTCACCCGCGCTCCACGCGTGTGTGCGTCACTTGCCGCTGTAGTTCGGCGCCTCGACCGTCATCTGGATGTCGTGCGGGTGGCTCTCCTTGAGGCCCGCGGACGTGATCCGGACGAACTGGCCCTTGGCCTGGAGCTCGGGAACCGTCCGGCCGCCGACGTAGAACATCGACTGGCGCAGACCGCCCACGAGCTGGTGCACGACCGAGGAGAGCGGGCCGCGGAAGGGCACCTGGCCCTCGATGCCCTCCGGGATCAGCTCGTCGTCCGAGGCGATGCGCTCCTGGAAGTAGCGGTCCTTGGAGAAGGACCTGCGGTCGCCGCGGGACTGCATGGCGCCCAGCGAGCCCATGCCGCGGTACGACTTGAACTGCTTGCCGTTGATGAAGAGCAGCTCGCCCGGTGACTCCTCGCAGCCGGCGAGCAGCGAGCCCAGCATCACCGTGTCGGCGCCCGCGACCAGGGCCTTGGCGATGTCGCCGGAGTACTGCAGGCCACCGTCGCCGATGACCGGGACACCGGCCTCCTTGGCGGCGAGCGAGGCCTCGTAGATCGCGGTCACCTGGGGCACGCCGATGCCGGCGACCACACGCGTGGTGCAGATGGAGCCCGGGCCGACACCGACCTTGATGCCGTCCACACCGGCGTCGATCAGGGCCTGCGCGCCGGCGCGGGTGGCGATGTTGCCGCCGATGACGTCGACCCCGGACGAGTTCGACTTGATCTTGGCGACCATGTCGCCGACCAGCCGGGAGTGGCCGTGCGCGGTGTCTACGACGATGAAGTCGACACCCGCCTCGATCAGGGCCTGGGCGCGCTCGAAGGCGTCGCCCGCCACGCCGACCGCGGCACCGACGATGAGCCGGCCCTCGGCGTCCTTGGCGGCGTTCGGGTACTGCTCCGCCTTGACGAAGTCCTTGACCGTGATCAGGCCCTTGAGGACGCCCTCGTCGTCGACCAGCGGGAGTTTCTCGATCTTGTGGCGGCGCAGCAGCTCCATGGCCTCGGCGCCGGTGGTGCCGACCCGGCCGGTGACCAGGGGCATCGGGGTCATGACGTCGCGCACCCGAAGGGAACGGTCGCTCTCGAAGGCCATGTCACGGTTGGTGACGATGCCGAGCAGCTTGCCGGCGGGGTCGGTGACGGGGACACCGCTGATCCGGAACTTGCCGCACAGGGCGTCGGCCTCGGCCAGGGTGGCGTCCGGGTGGATGGTGATGGGGTTGGCCACCATGCCGGACTCGGAGCGCTTGACCAGGTCGACCTGGTTGGCCTGGTCCTCGATGGACAGGTTGCGGTGCAGTACACCGACGCCGCCCTGACGGGCCATCGCGATCGCCATGCGCGACTCGGTGACCTTGTCCATGGCGGCGGACAGAAGCGGGATGCTGACCCGGACGTTCTTGGAGACGTACGAGGCGGTGTCGATCTCGTCGGGCGCCATGTCCGACGCGCCCGGCAGCAGCAGCACGTCGTCGTAGGTCAGCCCGAGTGTCGCGAATTTCTCGGGCACTCCGTCGACGTTGGCAGTCATGACACCTTCCCCAAATGGCCTTGATCGGTGCGGATGTCCATGCTAACGGGAAGCGTGGGTATCTCATTCCACGGTGGGAAGTGACCCTCGGCTTCGTATGTTCGTACGGAGAAGAGGGTCCGCCGGTTCAGACACGGGGCCGACGGGGCCGTGCCGCGCACCGGCCGAACGGGCCCCGGGACCCCCGCACTCCGCCGTTCTGGCTGGTCGCCGTTGCGGCGGTGAAGGAACCGCGGCCGCGGACACGAGGCCGCGGCACGCAAGAACGACGGCAGTGCCGCTACTGCTCGGCGAGCGCGCGCAGCCTGCTCAACGCCCTGTGTTGCGCCACCCTCACCGCTCCCGGTGACATTCCCAACATCTGACCTGTTTCCTCCGCGGTCAAGCCCACGGCGATCCGCAGCAGGAGCAGCTCACGCTGGTTCTCGGGGAGGTTGGCCAGGAGTTTCTTGGCCCACTCGGCGTCGCTGCTGAGCAGCGCGCGCTCCTCGGGACCCAGGGAGTCGTCCGGGCGTTCCGGCATCTCGTCCGACGGGATCGCCGTCGAGCCCGGATGGCGCATCGCCGCGCGCTGCAGGTCCGCGACCTTGTGCGCGGCGATCGCGAAGACGAACGCCTCGAACGGGCGCCCGGTGTCCTTGTAGCGCGGCAGCGCGAGCAGCACGGCCACACAGACCTCCTGCGCCAGGTCCTCGACGAAGTGCCGCGCATCACCGGGCAGCCGCGACAGCCGCGTACGGCAGTAGCGCAGGGCCAGCGGGTGAACGCGGGCGAGCAGGTCATGGGTCGCCTGCTCGTCGCCGTCGACGGCGCGATGGACGAGCGCACCGATCACCGTTGTCTCGTCGTCGCGCATCGGTCCATGGTGCCTTGGCGTCGTCCGATCCGTGGCACCGCGTCCGTAGTTGTGCACCGAAGCGTTATGAGCAGGTGCGCCGGAACCCATCGCCTGCGCCCTCCCCTCCCGCTCGACCGACTCGTCCCCGAGGAACTCCACACCTCAAGGATGCGGCATCCGCGGCGAAACGAGCAGCGGGCACCCGGCGGGCCCTGTTGCGGGCCCCGCCCACCGTGCGGTAGGCGGGGATCTGCGTACCCCCGCGGTGGTCCACTTAGCGGACCAGACCCCATCGGAAGCCGAGCGCCACGGCGTGCGCGCGGTCCGAGGCACCGAGCTTCTTGAACAGGCGGCGGGCGTGCGTCTTGACCGTGTCCTCGGAGAGGAACAGCTCACGGCCGATCTCAGCGTTCGAGCGGCCGTGGCTCATGCCCTCCAGGACCTGGATCTCACGCGCGGTGAGCGTGGGCGCGGCGCCCATCTCGGCGGAGCGCAGCCGCCGCGGGGCGAGCCGCCAGGTCGGGTCGGCGAGCGCCTGCGTGACGGTCGCGCGCAGCTCCGCGCGCGAGGCGTCCTTGTGCAGATAGCCGCGCGCGCCGGCGGCGACCGCGAGCGCCACCCCGTCCAGGTCCTCCGCGACGGTGAGCATGATGATGCGCGCACCGGGGTCGGCGGACAGCAGTCGCCGCACGGTCTCGACGCCGCCCAGACCGGGCATGCGTACGTCCATCAGAATCAGGTCCGAACGGTCGGCACCCCAGCGGCGGAGGACTTCCTCGCCGTTGGCCGCCGTCGTCACGCGCTCGACACCGGGCACGGTCGCCACCGCGCGGCGGAGCGCCTCTCGGGCAAGCGGGGAGTCGTCGCAGACGAGGACGGATGTCATGACCGCCCTCCGCAGCTGATGCGCGTCACCTTGAGCCTCCAGGCTGTTACGAATCGTCACCTGAGCGGTCGACGCCCTCGGACGCCTGCCCGAGCGCTTGTTGTTTCAACCGCCTCCGCACTCTCAACGATGGTCACTCGAAAGAGTTACGGTGCAGCCAGTCGTCTTCGGCACTGTACGTGAGGGCACGGACACGGTGCATACATGCGCGGCGGGCCCTCGAACTTTCATCACAACCTATGCCCCATTTAGCCGCTTTTCTTCCCGTTTGCTGGTGTCTAGGGCTAGATTCGCAATGAGTCATATTTTCATATCCTTAGATCGTCGATGTACGGTCGGGGGCAGGTATCCGCACAAAACGGCAACAAGGGGACACGCAATGGCAGATTTCTCCCGCCTTCCCGGTCCGAACGCGGATCTGTGGGACTGGCAGCTCCATGCGGCCTGCCGTGGGGTCGACAGCTCGCTCTTCTTCCATCCCGAGGGGGAACGCGGGGCGGCCCGGAGCGCTCGTGAGAACTCGGCCAAAGAGGTCTGCATGAGGTGCCCCGTACGCGCCGAGTGCGCGGCTCATGCACTGGCGGTGCGCGAGCCGTACGGCGTATGGGGCGGACTGACCGAGGACGAGCGCGAAGAGCTCATGGGGCGAGCACGGAACCGGCTGGTGCCGGCCTCGACCTCCAGCGGGGGCTCCGCCACCTCGAACAACTGAAGGAACGTTTTTGCACGACGGGCGCGCACGAGCGTGCCCATTTTTGGGGTACGCCGGGTCCTCCCCGGGTGCCACCGGGCCGCATGACAGACGGCCCCCTTCGCGGATCGGGCTAGCGCACGGCCGCCCGCGCCAGTTCCTCCAGCGTCGCCGCCACCGCCGGGACGTGCGCCAGATCCGGCAGAGTCAGGGCGACGATCTCCCGCCGCACCACGGGTTCCAGCGCCACCGGGCGCACCCCCCTCGGCCGTACCGACTCGATCGCGAGCTGCGGCAGCACGGCCACCCCGAGCCCGGCGCCCACCAGCCCGACCACCGCCGGATAGTCGTCGGTCGCGAAGTCGATACGGGGCGCGAAACCGGCGCTCTCGCACACCTCCACAAGCTGTCCCCGGCAGCGCGGACAGCCCGCGATCCAGGGTTCCCCGGCCAGTTCGCCGATGGCGACCGACTGCGCGCGTGCCAGGCGGTGGCCCTCGGGGACGAGGGCGACCAGCCGGTCGTTGAGCAGCGGGCGTACGAACAGGTCGTCCCACTCCTCGGCGCCCGCCGCGCCTTCGTAGCGGAAGGCGAGCGCCACATCGCAGTCGCCCGCCCGCAGCTTCTCGACGGACTCCGGCGGTTCGGCCTCCTCCAGGGAGACCCGGGTGCCCGGGTGCGCGGCGCGCAGGGCGGCCAGCGCGGTGGGGACGAGCGTGGAGCTGCCGCTCGGGAAGGAGACCAGACGGACGCGGCCGGCCCGCAGCCCCGCGATGGCGGCGACCTCCTCCTCGGCGGCGGTCAGCCCGGCGAGGATGCCCGACGCGTGCCGCACCAGCGCCTCGCCGGCCTGGGTCAGGCGTATCGCGCGGCCGGTGCGGATGAGCAGGGGCGTGCCGACGGACGCCTCCAGTGCCTTCATCTGCTGGCTGACGGCGGGCTGGGTGCAGCCCAGCTCGCGCCCCGCCCCCGAGAAGGAACCGGTGGTGGCCACTGCGCGCAGCACACGGAGATGACGGGCCTCGATCACCCTGTGAGCATAAGCGCATCTTGGGTACAGCGGCACAAATCACGTCGACGCTTTGACCATCGCTCCCCTACCGTGCGGGCATGAATCTTGTTTCCGTGAATCTGGGCCGACCCCGGTCCGTCGACTACACCGACCAGGCCGAGGGGCTCACCGGCATCGACAAGCGGCCCGTGGACGGACCGGTGCGGGTGGCGGCGCCCGGACCCAAGGGGACCGGCGCGAGCGGGGTGGCCGGGGACGCGGTGTGCGATCTGCGGTTCCACGGCGGTGACGAACAGGCGGTGTACGCGTTCGCCCGCGAGGACCTCGACGCCTGGGAGCAAGAGCTGGGCCGCCGGCTGCCGAACGGCTCCTTCGGCGAGAACCTCACCACCGAGGGGCTCGACGTGTCCGGCGCCCGGATCGGCGAGCGCTGGCGCATCGGACCCGAGGCGGTGCTGGAGGTGACCTCGGGACGCATACCGTGCCGCACCTTCCAGGAGCATCTGGGCGAGCGCGGCTGGGTCAGGCGGTTCACGCGGCAGGGCGCCCCCGGCGCGTATCTGCGGGTGCTCGCACCGGGCGAGATACAGGCCGGTGACCCCGTGGAGATCGTGCACCGGCCCGGCCACGACATCACGGTCGCCCTCCAGTTCCGGGCGTCGACGACGGAACGGCATCTGCTGCCGGGTCTGTTGGCGGCGGGCGACGCGCTGCACTCGGGCATCGCGAGATCGGCACGGGAGTACGCGCGCGAGCACGCCTCCGGGAACTGACGCGAGATGTGCGGACGTTGGTGGTGGAGCGGGTGAAATCCCCGGTCCGGCGGGCGGACTGGGTCAGTCCGGGTCACTATCGTTGGCGCATGACAACGGCTCTGATTACGGGATCGACCGCGGGCATCGGCGCCGCGTTCGCACGGCGCCTCGCCGCCGACGGCCATGACCTCGTCCTCGTGGCACGCGACACCAAGCGGCTGCGCGAGCAGGCGACGGAACTGCACGACCGTCATGGCATCGAGGTGGAGGTGCTCACCGCGGACCTGGCCACCGACAAGGGCATCGAGGCGGTGGCCACGCGCGTGTCCGACCTCAGGAACCCGGTCGACCTGCTCGTCAACAACGCGGGCTTCGGGAACAAGGGCCGTTATCTCGATGTGCCGATGGCCGACGAGCTGCGGATGCTGAAGGTGCACTGCGAGGCCGTGCTGCGGCTGACCAGCGCGGCGGCCGAGGCCATGCGCAGCCGCGGGCGCGGCGGCATCGTGAACGTGGCCTCGGTCGCGGCGTTCGTCCCGCGCGGTACCTACGGCGCGTCCAAGGCGTGGGTGGTGCAGTTCACCCAGGGCGCGGCCCGGGACCTCGCCGGGTCGGGTGTACGGCTGATGGCGCTGGCCCCGGGCTTCGTACGCACGGAGTTCCACCAGCGGGCCGGGATGGGCACGGACAACATCCCGGGCTGGATGTGGCTGGACGCCGACAAGGTGGTCGCCTCGGCGCTCGCGGACCTGGCGCGGGGCAAGACGCTGTCGATCCCGGACCCGCGGTACAAGGCGCTGATGGGTCTGGCGAAGGTGACGCCGCGCGCGCTCCTCGGCGGAATCAGCTCCCGGACGGGACGCAAGTACGGGCCGCAGTGACGGGCGGGGGCTCGGTGCGGATGTGACGGGCGCAGGCTCCGTGCGGATGTGACGGGCGGAGGTGGCCTCGCCGCTCCGGTGCGAAAATGGCCTTGACCGGACCGGACGCAGCGCGCCGGAGGCGACGTCATGACCTTCGTACAGCTCATCGAGTGCAGGACGGACCGGTTCGAGGAGCTGAACCGGTTGATCGACACGTGGGTCGAGCAGACCCGGGGGAAACGGACGGCCACGCACGACCTGGTCGGCAGGGACCGGTCCGACGGGTCGCACTTCGTCGAACTCGTGGAGTTCCCCTCGTACGAGGAGGCGATGCGGAACTCGAACCTGCCCGAGACCGGCAGGATCTTCCAGGAGATGGTCGCCCTGTGCGACGAGATGCCCGTCTTCATGGATCTCGACGTGGTGCGCGACGAGCAGTTGTGGATCGACGCCGTGCGGCGCTTCTTCGGCACGCTCTCGACCGCGGACGAACTGCCGCCGCTCAACGACCTGATCACGGAGGACTGCCACAGTCACGACCCCGTCAACCGGCAGGACACCATCGGACTGGACGCGATCCGGCGCGAGTGCCGGATGTGGCGGGACGCCTTCGACTTCGCCTTCACCACCGAGGACCTGATCGCGCAGGGCGAGCGGGTCTGCGCACGGTGGACCTGGAACGCCACGCACAAGGGCGAGTTCCTCGGGATCACCCCCACCGGACGGCGGGTCACCATGACCGGGATGACCCTGTTCCGGTTCGGGGCCGACGCGAAGATCGCCGACATCTGGTGGCAGTACGACCAACTGGGGCTGATGGACCAGCTCGGCGCGCTCGACGCGCTGGAGGACTGAGGACTGAGGACTGCGGCCTCGCCCCCGGGCTGTCACCGGCGTTCGGAACGCGCCGAGGCCCGGCGCCCCGTTCTCAGGGGGGCCGGGCCTCGGTCGGCTCGGAAGGATCAGCCGTCAGTGGGCGTGGCCGTGACCGTGGCCGTGACCCGCGGCGGCCGGCTCCTCCTCTTCCTTCTTCTCGACGACCAGGGTCTCGGTCGTGAGCAGCAGGGAGGCGATGGAGGCGGCGTTCTCCAGAGCGGAGCGGGTGACCTTGACCGGGTCGATGACGCCGGCCTTGATCAGGTCGCCGTACTCACCGGTGGCGGCGTTGTAGCCCTGGCCCTTCTCCAGCTCGGCGACCTTGGAGGCGATGACGTAGCCCTCCAGGCCCGCGTTCTCGGCGATCCAGCGCAGCGGCTCGACGACCGCGCGGCGGACGATGGCCACACCGGTGGCCTCGTCGCCCTGCTTGCCGAGGCCGCCCTCGAGCGCCTTGGCGGCGTGCACCAGCGCGGAGCCACCACCGGAGACGATGCCCTCCTCGACCGCGGCGCGGGTCGCGGAGATGGCGTCCTCCAGACGGTGCTTCTTCTCCTTCAGCTCCACCTCGGTGGCGGCGCCGACCTTGATCACGCACACGCCGCCGGCCAGCTTCGCGAGGCGCTCCTGGAGCTTCTCGCGGTCCCAGTCGGAGTCCGTGGTCTCGATCTCGGCCTTGATCTGGGCGACGCGGGCCGCGACGTCCTCGGACTTGCCGCCGCCGTCGACGATGGTCGTGTCGTCCTTGGTGACCGTCACGCGGCGGGCGGAGCCCAGCACGTCCAGGCCGACCTGGTCGAGCTTGAGGCCGACCTCCTCGGAGACGACCGTGGCGCCGGTGAGGACCGCCATGTCCTGGAGCATCGCCTTGCGGCGGTCGCCGAAGCCGGGGGCCTTCACGGCGACGGCGTTGAAGGTGCCGCGGATCTTGTTCACGACGAGGGTGGACAGGGCCTCGCCCTCGACGTCCTCGGCGATGATCAGCAGCGGCTTGGAGGAGCCGGCCTGGATGATCTTCTCCAGCAGCGGCAGCAGGTCCGCGATGGCGGCGATCTTGCCCTGCGTGATGAGGATGTAGGGGTCGTCGAGGACGGCCTCCATGCGCTCCTGGTCCGTCACGAAGTACGGCGACAGGTAGCCCTTGTCGAAGGCCATGCCCTCGGTGAAGTCCAGCTCCAGACCGAAGGTGTTGGACTCCTCGACGGTGATGACACCGTCCTTGCCGACCTTGTCCATCGCCTCGGCGATGAGCTCGCCGACCTGCTGGTCCTGGGCGGACAGCGCGGCGACGGCGGCGATGTCGGACTTCTCGTCGATCGGACGCGCGGTGGCCAGCAGGTCCTCGGAGACCGCGGCGACGGCGGCGTCGATGCCCTTCTTCAGGGCGGCCGGGGAAGCACCCGCGGCGACGTTCTTCAGGCCCTCGCGCACCAGCGCCTGGGCGAGCACGGTGGCGGTGGTGGTGCCGTCACCCGCGATGTCGTTGGTCTTGGTCGCCACCTCCTTCACCAGCTGGGCACCGAGGTTCTCGTACGGGTCCTCGACCTCGACCTCACGGGCGATGGTGACACCGTCGTTGGTGATGGTCGGAGCGCCGAACTTCTTGTCGATGACGACGTTGCGGCCCTTGGGGCCGATCGTCACCTTGACCGTGTCGGCAAGCTTGTTGACGCCGCGCTCGAGGGCGCGACGGGCGTCCTCGTCGAACTTCAGGATCTTCGCCATGGAGCGTTTCAGTCCTCTCGTTGCGATCCCCGGCCGCTCCCGGGGAGCAGCCGCCATCGCGGTGAAAAACGAACAGCGCCCCCGACACCCGGCTGATCAACGGTCGCGGGGCCAGGGGCGCAGCTCAAAGCAGTCTGCTTCGGTGAATTACTTCTCGATGATCGCGAGCACGTCGCGAGCCGAGAGAACGAGGTACTCCTCGTTGTTGTACTTCACCTCGGTGCCGCCGTACTTGCTGTAGAGCACCACGTCGCCGACCTTGACGTCGAGCTCGACGCGCTTGCCGTCCTCGATGCGGCCCGGGCCCACGGCGAGGACGACGCCCTCCTGGGGCTTCTCCTTCGCGGTGTCCGGGATGACCAGGCCAGAGGCCGTGGTCTGCTCGGCGTCCAGCGGCTGGACCACGATGCGGTCCTCGAGCGGCTTGATGGCAACCTTGGAGCTGGTGGTCGTCACGATCCGACCTCCCCCTTCGGAGATCTCACGGGGTTAACTGTCTGAGGTGGCGACCAGGTGGATCCGTCGTCGCGGGTGCCGGACCTGCCCGTCGCGTCTTGGCACTCTCCAGTGGGGAGTGCCAGGGCCGAGACTATGACCGCGATTAGCACTCGGTCAAGCGGAGTGCCAATTGCCGGCGGCGCGGCGCGTGACCGGGGTGTCCGGGCCCCGGCCTAGAGGTAGTCCTCCAGGCGCCCCACCGTGAACCCCCTTGCCTGGATACGGCGCAGAAGCCGGGCCGTCTCGACGGTCAGCGAGGCGAGGGGGCGGCCCGCCTCATGGGCGAGGAGGACGTCCCCCGAGTGGGGAGTCACCCCCCGGCCACGGCGACCGGCCCCCAGGCCCGGAACGGGGCGCCACAGGATCAGGGCCTTGATGCCGCAGTCCGCCGCGGCCTCCAGCGTCGTGCGGTCGTATCTGCCCTGCGGCGGCCGCAGCAGCCGGGTCGGCACGCCCAGCCGCGCCTTGAGCCGGTCGCGCTGGCCGCAGATCTCCGCGCGCTGCTCGTCGTACGGGCGGCCGCGCAGCACGACGTCGTGCAGGGCCTGGTTCTGGATGACCGCGCCGGCGGCCCGCAGCCGCGAGACGCGCGCGTAACCCGGCCTCATGCTGCTGTCGGTGAGGAACACGCTGACCGGCAGTCGCAGTTCGCGGATCATGTCGATGAACCGGGGGTCGTTCGCGACGCCCTCGTCGTAGGTCAGGAAGACGACCTTGTCATGGGTGGGGACGCGGTCGAGCACCGGCGGCAGGCGCTCGTCCGCCCCGCCCGTGGGACGGACGGGCCGGGGCGCGGGCGCGAGCGGCGCGGGCAGGCCCCAGCGCCGGTAGGCCCGGCCGTGGTGGGTGTGCATGGGATGGACCCGCTGGGCCGCCTTCATGCCCAGCCGCTCGATCGGGTCGACGGACTGGGCACAGCCGGACAGCAGCGCGGCGGCGAGCACTCCGGCGAGCATCGCCCGCACCGGGCGCCACCCCCTCACAGGTGTCCCTCCGGGCGTGCCGCCACGCACCCCTCGCCCGTGGCCTTCTTCAGGAACCGTCTCATGTCACCGTTCGCACGCTTTTGTTCATTTTGTCGTACGAGCCGCATGGTGTCGGATCCTCGCAGCCGCCGCGGGCCACGGCGGTCCGACACCGCGGCCGGACGCACGCCATCCACCGACTGGCCGACAATGGCCCCGTGAACGACCTCTCCCTCGACTCCCTCCTCGGCCCCGAGGGCCGCGCCCTCCTCGACGAGGTGCGCGGCACCGCCCCGGCCGAGGAGCTGGCCGTCGCCACCCGGCTGCGCCGCGAGCACCCCGCCGAACTCGTCTCGGCGGCCCTCACCCAGGCGCGGCTGCGCGAGCGGGCGGCGGCGAAGTTCGGGGCCGAGGACGCGCAGCGGATGTTCTTCACCCCGAACGGCGTCGAGCAGTCGACCAGGACGACGGTCGCCGCCCATCGGGCGCAGCGGCTGCGGGCGATGGGCGTGACCTCCGTCGCCGACCTGTGCTGCGGCATCGGCGGCGACGCGATCGCGCTCGCCCGGGCCGGCGTCCGGGTGCTGGCCGTGGACCGCGACCCGCTGACCGCGGCGGTGGCGCGGGCGAACGCCGAGGCGCTCGGTCTGTCCGCGCTGATCGAGGTGCGCGAGGCCGATGTCACGCGGGTGGACGTCGCGTCGTACGACGCCGTCTTCGTGGATCCGGCCCGGCGCGGCGGGCGCGGCCGCATCTTCGACCCGGAGGCGTACTCACCCCCGCTGTCCTGGGCCGTGACCACGGCCCTGAAGGCGCCGCGCGCCGCGCTGAAGGTCGCGCCCGGCATCCCGCACGAGGCGGTGCCCGCGGAGGCCGAGGCCGAGTGGATCTCGGACGGCGGGGACGTGAAGGAGGCGGTGCTGTGGTTCGGCACCGAACCCGGTCTCGTCCGCGCCACCCTGCTGCCCGGCCCCCGTGAGCTGCGCGGCCGCGGCCTGCCCGATCCGGCGGTGCGCCCGCTCGGGCGCTACCTCTACGAGCCCGACGGCGCCGTGATCCGCGCCCATCTGGTGGCGGAGGCGGCCGAGGAACTGGACGGCGGTCTGATCGACGAGACGATCGCGTACGTGACCGCGGACGCGCGGCACGACTCCCCCTACGCCACCGCCTACGAGATCACCGACCACCTCCCCTTCAACGTGAAGAAGCTGAAGGCCCTGTTGCGGGAGCGGGAGGTCGGGGTGCTGACCGTGAAGAAGCGCGGCTCGGCGGTGGAGCCGGAGGAACTGCGCCGCAAGGTCCTGCCCAAGCCGCACGGCCCCCACGCGGTGACCGTGTTCCTGACCCGGGTGGCGGGAGCACCGACGATGCTGCTGGGGCACCCGGTCTGAGGGCGCTCACGGCTTGCTAGCCGCACTCCCGGGCGCGGGCCTGGAGGAGTTCCCGTTCGCGTTCGTTGCGGGCCAGGGCGGCGGCACGGACGAACTCCGCGCGGGCCTCGGCCGGGCGGCCCAGCCGGGCCAGCAGATCGCCGCGCACGCTCGGCAGCAAGTGGTAGTCCCGCAGGGCGGGTTCGGCGGTCAGCCGGTCGACGATCTCCAGGGCCGGTCCGGGACCCTCCGCGTGCGCCACGGCGACCGCGCGGTTCAGCTCCACGACGGGGGACGGGGACCGGGCGGCGAGCAGGCCGTAGAGGGTGGCGATGGCGGTCCAGTCCGTCTCCTCGTAGGTGTACGCGTGCGCATGGCACGCGGCGATCGCCGCCTGGAGGGCGTACGGGCCGGGCGCACCGGTGGCGGTCGCCTCGGCGCGGGCCAGGGCGTTGATACCGCGGGCGACGAGCATGCGGTTCCAGCGGCGGCGGTTCTGGTCCCTGAGGAGGACAGGGGCGCCGTCGGGCCCGGTGCGGGCGGGGGTGCGGGACGCCTGGAACTCCAGGAGCGAGGTCAGCGCGTGCACCTCCGGCTCCTTCGGCATGAGGGAAGAGAGGATCCGTGCCAGGCGCAGGGCGTCCTCGCACAGGGAGGGCCGCAGCCAGTCGTCGCCGGACGTGGCCGCGTAACCCTCGTTGAAGATCAGGTAGATGACGTCCAGCACGGAGCCGAGCCGGGCCGCGCGGTCGGGGCCGTACGGGACCTCGAAGGCGATGTTCCGGGTCGCCAGCGTGCGCTTGGCGCGGACGATGCGCTGGGCGATCGTCGGCTCCGGGACGAGGTACGCGCGGGCGATCTCGGCCGTCGTCAGACCGCCGAGCAGCCGCAGGGTGAGAGCGGTGCGGGCCTCGGCCGACAGCGCCGGATGGCAGGTGGTGAAGACCAGGCGGAGCAGATCGTCGTCGATGTCGTCGGGATCCGCGGGCTCCTCGGGCGCCGCGGTGGTCTCCAGGTCCCGGCCGATCTCCGCCAGCTTGCGGGCGTAGCGCTCCCGGCGGCGGACCAGATCGACGGCGCGGTGCCGGGCGGTGGCCATGAGCCAGGCGCCGGGGTTGTCGGGCACGCCGTCGCGGGGCCACTGCTCCAGGGCCGCTACCAGCGCGTCCTGGGCCAGTTCCTCGGCGATCCCGACGTCCCGGACGATACGGGCGACTCCCGCGACGACCCGGGGCGACTCCAGACGGAAGACGGTCTCGATGGCGTGGCCGGCGGGGGCGGCGGCGGGCTGCTGTTCCACAGCCCACCATGCAACACCCCTGCCGGGCGTACGCCAAGGAACGGTCAGCCCTCGGCGATCTCCCGCACCTCGCAGGTCACGGTCCAGTGCTCCTCGTGCACCTTCAGGAACCGGTTGGTCCACTCCAGCGCCTCGGCCATGTCCTTGCACTGCATGATCGCGTAGCCGCCGACGACCTCCTTGGACTCGGTGAACGGCCCGTCGGTGACGGACAGCTTCCCGCCCTCCCAGCGCACGGTGGCGCCCTGGGCGGAGGGGGTGAGCCCGGCGGTGTCGAGCATCACGCCGGCCTTGGTGACCTCCTCGATCAGCTCGCCCATCCGCTGCATCAGCTCGGGGCTGGGGCCCTCGGCGGGGGCGGTGGACTCGTCGATCCGTACGAGCGACAGATAGCGGGGCATGGTGACTCCTTCGATCCGGAAGCGGCGGGGTCTGTCCCCGCCTCTCGTCTGTGCGTCGATCGGGCGGCACCCGGATCGACACGGTCGCCGGAATTCGTCGAAGATTTTTTCTTGGGGCCGTTCAGCCGCCGTCGACCGACTCGAAACGCCAGCGGTGCACCGCGCGAGTCACCAGCTCGCCGTCCGGCTCGGGCAGTTCGGGGAGGGTGGCGGCAAGGTCCGCGTCCCACCAGGTGATGACGAGAACACGGTCCTGGGGAGCCCGGAGGGTCTCGCGCCGCAGCGGCGCGGGCGCCAGCTCCTGCGCCCGCACCCAGGCCAGCAGGTCCTCGCCCCGCCCGGCCACCGCCCGGGCCTCCCACATCAGCGCGACCGTCACGAGTACAGGTTCTCCTTGCTGATCTCGTGGACATGGTCATGGGCATGCGCCTGGCCGGGCACATGCGGGTCCGTGACCGGCAGCGACGAGTCCGCCGACAGATCCCAGTCCGAGGCGGCCCGTCCGCGGGCGACCATCTCCGCGCCGAGCGCCGCGACCATCGCGCCGTTGTCGGTGCACAGCTTGGGACGGGGCACCCGAAGCCGAATGCCGGCCGCCTCGCAGCGCTCCTGGGCCAGGGCGCGCAGACGGGAGTTGGCCGCCACGCCACCGCCGATCATCAGATGGTCGACGCCCTCGTCCTTGCAGGCCCGCACCGCCTTGCGGGTCAGCACATCCACCACCGCCTCCTGGAACGAGGCCGCCACATCCCGCACCGGGACCTCCTCGCCCGCCGCGCGCTTCGCCTCGATCCAGCGGGCCACGGCCGTCTTCAGGCCGGAGAAGGAGAAGTCGTACGCGGGGTCGCGCGGACCGGTCAGCCCGCGCGGGAACGTGATCGCCTCCGGGTCGCCCTCCCGGGCGTACCGGTCGATGACCGGGCCGCCGGGGAAGCCGAGGTTCAGCACTCGGGCGATCTTGTCGAAGGCCTCGCCCGCCGCGTCGTCGATGGTCGCGCCCATCGGCCGTACGTCCGAGGTGATGTCGGTGGAGAGCAGCAGCGAGGAGTGCCCGCCGCTCACCAGCAGCGCCATCGTCGGCTCGGGCAGCGCGCCGTGCTCCAGCTGGTCCACGCAGATGTGGGAGGCGAGGTGGTTCACGCCGTACAGCGGCTTGCCCAGGGCGTACGCGTACGCCTTCGCCGCCGAGACACCGACCAGCAGCGCACCGGCGAGCCCGGGCCCGGCGGTGACGGCGATGCCGTCCAGGTCCGTCGCGCTCACCCCCGCTTCCTTGAGCGCGCGGTCGATGGTCGGCACCATCGCCTCCAGATGTGCGCGGGAGGCGACCTCCGGGACCACGCCGCCGAAGCGCGCGTGCTCGTCGACGCTGGAGGCGATGGCGTCCGCGAGCAGGGTGGTGCCGCGGACGATGCCGACGCCGGTCTCGTCGCAGGAGGTCTCGATCCCCAGGACCAGGGGTTCGTCAGCCATTGTTGTCGGTTCCTCGTACTGAAGGGGGGCCCGCAGCGAAGCCGCTGTCGGGCGAGGTGGTCAGGCGCATCACCAGGGCGTCGACGTTTCCCGGCTGGTAGTAGCCGCGTCGGAACCCGATGGGCTCGAAGCCGTGGCGCTCGTAGAGCTTCTGCGCGCGCACGTTGTCGACCCGGCACTCGAGCATCACCTGGGCGCACTCGAACGCGGTGGCGGCCCGCAGCAGCTCGGTCAGCAGCCGTCCGCCGAGTCCCGTACCCCACAGGTCGTGGGCCACGGCGATGGTCTGGATGTCGGCCAGGTCGCCCTGGGCGGCCAGCCCCGCATAGCCGACGATGCGCTCGCCGTCGACCGCCACGATGTACCGCCGGGTCGCCTCCGCTCCCCTGGCGTGCGCGAGCTCGGACCAGAACATCCCCCGCGACCAGGCGTCCTCGGGGAAGAGCTCCTTCTCCAGCTCCAGGACGGGGTCGATGTCCCACCAGCGCATCTCGCGCAGCACGGGTGTCACGGGCCCGGTCACTTGGGGGTGACCACCTTGTAGTTCTTCGGCACCTGCGCGTCGGGGCGGCGCAGATACAGCGGGCGGGGCGCGACCAGTTCCTCACCCGCCGCCAGCCGCTCCGCGGCCAGGGACGCGAGCGCGGCCGCCGAGACATGCTCGGGCTCGTGGGCCTGCGGGAAGGCGTCCGGGTACAGCAGCGCGCCGGCGCCGACGGCGGGCAGGCCCGCGACCTGCTCCGCGATGTCCGCGGGGCGGTCCACGGAGGGGTCGGTCACCCGGGTCCGGGCGTTGTCGTACCGCGCCCAGTAGACCTCCTTGCGCCGTGCGTCGGTGGCCACGACGAAGGGCACCTCCAGGTCGGAGGCGTAGGCGAGACCGTCGAGGGTGCACACGCCGTACACGGGCACCCCGAGCGCGAGACCGAAGGTGTCGGCGGTCATGAGACCGACACGCAGCCCGGTGTAGGGGCCGGGACCCACGCCCACGACGACGCCGGTGACGGCGTCCAGCCGGGTGTCCGCCTCGGCGAGGACCCGGTCGACGGCGGGCAGCAGCAGTTCCCCGTGCCGTCGCGCGTCGACCTGGGTCGACGAGGCGACGACGGACGTGCCGTCGTGCAGGGCGACGGTGACGGCGGGGGTGGCGGTATCCAGAGCGAGCAAGAGCACGCAAACAGCGTACGGCGCCCGCGCCCGACGCACGGCCGGGCCGGTCCGGCACGCGCCTGCTGCTACCGTCAAGCGAAGAAGTACGACGGATCGATCAACGAACGGATACGTCGTACGAGTGGTAGTCCGGGCGACGCACTGCTTCCGCGTGCGGGGGTCGAGAGGTGGGCACAGGGTGGCTAGGAGCAGCTCGGGAATCGTGGCCGGGCTCACCGTGGCGGCCGTCGCCATGGTCGGTTTCCTCGCCTACCAGGCGTCGGCGCACGTACCCGACACGCTGGGGAAGCCGCAGGTGAAGAACTCGGCCCCGGCCAAGCCGCCCCGGGCCAAGCAGAACCCGGCGGCGCTGCCCGCAGGCTCCGGCACGGGCGAGCGGGTCGTGTACGCGCTCGACGACGACCGGGTGTGGCTGGTCGGCCAGGACAACAAGGTGCAGCGCACGTTCAAGGTCACGCCCGGGACGGTGGACCCGCTGCCGGGCACGTACAAGGTGACCTCCCGGACCGCCGCCGGAACCGGTTCGGACGGCACGACGGTCGAGCACATCGTGCGGTTCGCGGCGAACCAGGGCGTGGTGATCGGCTTCAGCGCGGCCGTGGACGGTACGACGGCCAAGCCCGACGCCTCGAGGAAGCTGGGCGGAATCCGCGAGTCCCGTGCGGACGGCACGGCGGTGTGGGAGTTCGCGACGACCGACGAGAAGGTCGTCGTCGTCCCGTAGGGACCTTCTTCGGCTACGCGCGGGCCGCACGCTCCGGCGCTCTCGCACGCTCTACGCGGCCCTGCGGGGCTCCTCGGTCACCCCGGTCCCGGGGGTCGCCGGGGTCGCCTTCGGTGCGGGGTCCGGGTCGCGCGGCGGGGTCGAGACGGCCCTCGCCGCGGCGCACGCCGCCAGCAGGTCCCGCATCGACACTCCGGCCGCCCCGGCCGCGACACGCCGCGGCGCCTCGTCGCGCTCTGAAGCCGGCATGGACGCCTCCTGGACTCGCCGGGGCGGGCGTGGTTAGGCAGCCCTAACCACGGACTGAAGTCCATGTGACCACGCCCGGCACCTGAGGCGCAACACCTTGCCGACGAGGTGTCGGCATGTTCGACCGAAAATACGAACGCGCGACCCGCGGCAACCGGGGGGCCTCTCAGGGCCTGGGGGAGCGGCCTCGGGCTTCGGCGACTGCGGCTTCAGGGCTCGATGGGGGCGGCCTCAGGGGGCTTCCGTCGGGGCAGCCTCAGGGCTTCGCGGGGGCGACCTCAGGGCTCCCGCGGGGGCGACCTCAGGGCTTCCGTCGGGGCAGCCTCAGGGCTTCCGCGGGGGCGGCCTCAGCGCTTCCGTCGGGGGCGGCCTCAGGCCGACAGCACGGCCAGGTCAACCGTCGCCCAGCGGTGTCCGATCCCCGTCAGGGTGACGTGGCGCACCTCGTCCGTCGTGTCCCCCACCGCCCGGTGGATGACCACATGCAGCCGGTCGTCCGTCAGCTCCTCGACCTTGCCCTCGCCCCACTCCACGACGACCACGGAGTCCGGCAGCGAGACATCGAGGTCGAGGTCCTCCATCTCGTCGAGCCCGCCGCCCAGCCGGTAGGCGTCCACATGGACCAGCGGCGGGCCGTCCACGAGGGACGGATGCACCCGGGCGATCACAAAGGTCGGCGAGGTGACCGCGCCGCGCACCCCGAGCCCCTCGCCGAGGCCGCGGGTCAGCGTGGTCTTGCCCGCGCCCAGCTCGCCGTTCAGCATCACGAGGTCGCCGGCGCGCAGCAGCTTGGCCAGACGGCGGCCCAGTTCCTGCATCTGTTCGGGGGAGGTTACGGTGAACTCGGCGGTGACGCCCGGCAGCGGGGACTCAGCCGGGCTGTGCGGTGCTGGTGCTTCCATAGCCCCCCACGGTAGCCCCTGCGGGGACCGCTCCCGAGCGTGTCAGGAGGTCGGCGAGGCGGTCGGTGACGACCTCGGGGTGCTCCAGCATCACCAGATGTCCGGCGTCCGGCACGAGCACGAGCTCGGCGTCGGGCAGCAGATCGGCGATCACCTCGCTGTGCTCGCTCGGTGTCACGAGGTCCTGGACCCCGGCCAGCACCAGCACCGGAAGGTCGGCGAAACGGGCCAGTGCCGTGGTCTTGTCGTGGTCGGTGAACGCCGGATAGAACTCGGCGACCACGTCGATCGGCGTCGCCTCGATCATCCGCTCGGCGAACCGGGCGACGGCCGGGTCGACGTCACGGGAGGCGAACGAGTACCGCTTGATGATCCCCGCGAACAGGTCGGCGGTGGCCCTGCGCCCCCTCTCCACCAGCTCGGCCTGCTGCCCCAGCGCCTTCAGCACCCCGGGAAGTATGCGACGTATCGCGTTGACGCCCGCGACGGGCAGTCCGAAGTTGACCTCGCCGAGGCGCCCGGACGAGGTGCCGACCAGGGCCACACCGACGACCCGGTCGCGGACCAGCTCGGGGAACTGGTCCGCGAGAGCCATCACCGTCATGCCGCCCATCGAGTGCCCGACGAGGACGACCGGCCCCTCGGGCACGGCCGCGTCCAGCACGGCCTTGAGGTCGCGCCCGAGCTGGTCGATGGAGACGGGTGTGCCGTCCGCCTGGGCGAGTCCGCGCCCGGAGCGGCCGTGGCTGCGCTGGTCCCAGTAGACGGTCCGGACGACGCCGCGCAGGGCGGCCCGCTGGAAGTGCCAGGAGTCCTGGCTGAGGCAGTAGCCGTGGCTGAAGACGACGGTGACCGGGGCCGGGGCCTTGCGGCCGAAGAGCCTCCGGCGGCGCGGTGCGGGGCCGCCCTCCGGCTCCACGTCGTCGACCTCGTAGTACAACTCGGTGCCGTCGTCCGCGTAGGCCTTGCCCGGAGTGCCGCGGAGCGTTCCGTAGGGGCCGGTCGAGTCGAGGGCGAGCCGGGCCTTGCGGCGCATGCCGCGGCCGACCGTCATCCGTTCGAGGGCGACACCGGCCGCGGCGCCCGCGGCGACCACGCCTATCGCGGCGCCGGCGATGCCGGCGAGGCGCCAGTTCCCGGTCGTGGTGGCGGTGGCGCCCGCGACGGCCTCCACGGCCTCCACGCTCGTCTCGCTCACGTCCCCCTCCTCCTCGCCGGATGCTCCGCCCGTCCTGCTCTGCGGTGGCTCCGCTCGTCCTGCCCTACGTCTGTCCCGGGATCACCCGTGTGGGTTACCCGTCCTGTTCTGTCTTCACATTTACGTAGACGCGGGGCACGCGGGTTCCGATCCGGGTCACGATTTCGTAAGCGATGGTCCCGGCCGCCTGCGCCCAGTCCTCGGCGGTGGGCTCGCCGTGATCGCCGGGACCGAACAGAACGGCCTCCGTACCGGGCGGGGGCTCGTCGCCGCCCAGGTCCACCACGAACTGGTCCATGGCGATCCGGCCCGCGGCCGTACGGAGCTTGCCGTCGACCAGGACCGGGCCGGCGCCGGAGGCATGGCGCGGAATGCCGTCCGCGTAGCCGACCGGGACCAGGCCCAGGGTGGTGGTGCCGGGGGTGGTGTAGAGATGGCCGTAGCTGACGCCGTGGCCACCGGGGACCTGCTTCACCAGGGCGAGCGAGGCCTTCAGGCTCATCACGGGGCGCAGTCCGAGGTCGGTGGGAGTGCCGAGTTCGGGGCTGGGCGAGAGGCCGTAGACCGCGATACCCGTGCGGACGAGGTCGAAGTGCGCCTCGGGCAGGGTCAGCGTGGCGGGCGAGTTGGCGATGTGGCGCACCTCCGGGCGCACGCCCTGCTCCTCGGCGTACGCCACCATCTCCCGGAAACGGTCCAGTTGTTCCTGGATGGAGGGGTGGCCGGGCTCGTCGGCGCAGGCGAAGTGCGACCACAGGCCCACGACGGTGAGCAGGCCGTCCGCCTCGGCGCGCAGGGCCTCGGCGACGAGTTCGGGCCAGTCCGCGGGCTGGCAGCCGTTGCGCCCGAGGCCGGTGTCGGCCTTGAGGTGGACCCGGGCCGGCACGCCCGCGGCGGCCGCGGCCTCGCGCAGCTCCCCCAGCGCCCACAGACCGCTCACCGAGACGTCGACATCGGCCTCGATCGCCCGGCGCCAAGGGCCGCCGGGGGTCCAGAGCCAGCACAGAACGCGCCCGGGCAGACCGGCCTCACGCAGGGCGAAGGCCTCCTCGGGGGTGGCCGTGCCGAGCCACTGGGCACCGGCCTCCAGGGCCGCACGGGCGCATGGGACGGCCCCGTGGCCGTACGCGTCCGACTTCACGACGGCCATCAGGGCCGCGCCGGGCGCGAGGGCACGCAGGGCACGCACGTTCGCCCGCAGGGACGCAAGATCGATCTCGGCGCGGGCACGCAGGGGTGCTGTCTCAGAACTCGTCATCGCGCCACCAGTGTCTCAGAGGCCTCCGACAGCGCTCCGGCACCGGTACGGTCTCGCGCGGCGGCAGGACGAACGGCCCTGTGGCGGGCGCCGGGAGGGCGGCCCGTCTCAGCTCCGTACGTCCCGCCACGCCTCCGGGATCGCGTTCGCCACGTCATGGGCGCCGACAGGGGCGCCGTCCGCCGCGTAGCGGCCCGCGAGACCGTGCAGATAGGCCGCCACGCTGCCCGCGTCCCGCGTCGTGAGACCGGCCGCGAGCAGCGAGCCGGACAGCCCGGACAGCACGTCCCCGCTGCCCGCGGTCGCGAGCCACGGGGTGCCTGTGGCGTTCACCCGCACCGGCCCGCCCTCGGGGTTCGCCACCAGCGTGGTGGAGCCCTTGAGCAGGACGGTCGCCCGGTACCGGGCCGCCAGCTCCCGCACCGCCGTGAGCCGGGCGCCCTCCACCTCCTCGCGCGACACGCCGAGCAGCGCGGCCGCCTCACCGGCGTGCGGGGTCATCAGCGTCGGTGCGCTGCGGCCGCGTACGGCGTCCCGGTCGGCCAGCCGCAGCCCGTCCGCGTCGACGAGCACCGGCACGTCCGCCTCCAGGACCTCCGCCACCGTGGCCGCGTCGTCCCCAGCGCCCGGGCCGACCACCCACGCCTGCACCCGCCCGGCCTTCGCGGGCCCCCGGTCGGACACCAGCGTCTCCGGGAAACGGGAGATCACCGCGCTCCCGGCGGGCCCCACGTACCGCACGGCCCCGGCCCCGCCGCGCAGCGCGCCCGCCACGGCGAGCACGGCCGCGCCGGGATAGCGCGCGGATCCGGCGGCGATGCCGACCACTCCGCGCCGGTACTTGTCGCTCTCCGCCTGCGGCAGCGGCAGCAGCGCCGCCACGTCCGCGTGCTGCAACGCCTCGAGTTCCGCCTCCTGCGGCAGGTCGAGCCCGATGTCGACGAGGCGTACGGAACCGGCGTACTCCCGCGCCGGGTCGATCAGCAGGGCCGGCTTGTGGGTACCGAAGGTCACCGTGAGGTCCGCGCGGACGGCCTCGCCCCGCACCTCCCCGCCGTCCGCCTCTACACCGCTCGGCAGATCGACGGCGACGACGGCCGCGCGTGAGCGTTCGGCGAGCGTGGCGAGCGCGGCGGCGTCCGGGCGCAGTCCTCCCTTGCCGCCGATGCCGACGATGCCGTCGACGACGAGATCGGCCCGCCGGATCAGTTCCTCGGCGGACTGCGAAGGCTCGGTGACCGAGCCGCCCGCCCTTCGCAGGGCGGCGAGCCCACCCTGATGGGCGCGTTCGGGCGACAGCAGTACGGCAGTGACCCCCGCCCCTCGCCGGGCGAGCCGCGCTCCGGCGTACAGGGCGTCACCGCCGTTGTCCCCGCTGCCGACCAGCAGCACCACCCGGCTGCCGTACACCCGGCCGAGCAGGTCCGCACAGGCCGCGGCCAGCCCGGCGGCGGCGCGCTGCATCAGCGCCCCCTCCGGAAGCCGTGCCATGAGGGAACGCTCGGCAGCCCTCACCGTCTCCACGCTGTACGCAGTACGCATACCGTCGAGTCTCCCCCACCGCCGTCACACCATGTCGGAGGCTCTACCCCTCGGCCACGACCACCGCCGAGGCCACACCGGCGTCGTGACTGAGCGACACGTGCCAGGTCTGAACGCCGAGTTCCGCCGCGCGGGCCGCGACCGTGCCCTTCACCCGCAGCCGGGGCTGCCCGCTGTCCTCGACATAGACCTCGGCATCGGTCCAGTGCAGCCCGGCCGGCGCGCCCAGGGCCTTGGCGACCGCCTCCTTCGCGGCGAACCGCGCGGCCAGCGAGGCGATACCGCGCCGCTCACCGTTCGGAAGCAGCAACTCCTGGGGCAGGAAGACACGTCGGGCCAGCCCGGGGGTACGCTCCAGCGACGCCCGGAACCGGTCGATCTCGGCAACGTCGATCCCCACTCCGATGATGCTCATCCAGGCACTTTACGACCCGTCCGCCGACCACGGGCCCGGCTCCCCGGCGACCGGGATCGGCCTCATCGGCCTCGTGCGTCGCGGTGACGGCCCGGTCGAGCGGCACCCCGCGGCGAATCCCGCGGCCCACTGCTCCGGGGAGTCCTTCACCCCTGCGGCCGGCGGCTCGGGACCGGTGTCCCACACCCCGGTCCACAGCCCACCTGAGAGTTTCCTCGAAGCCTCAAGCAGCGGCGTTCGCCTCATGTCCGGCCGTCGGCCGGGCCGAGGGGCCCCACTTCGACCACCACCGCTGGCACGGCTCCTCGACCCACCGCCACAGCAGCCAGGCCACCGTCTGGGAGACCAGGAACAAGCCCAGAAGGAGGACCACGGCCACGTTGCTGTCGTGCGCGGGGGACCAGTAGAGGCGGATGACTTGGTTGACGCTCTGGTGGACCAGATAGAAGGCATAGGAACTGGCACCGAGGACGATCAGGTGACGGCTGGTCAGCAACCGGGAACGGCCCGCGGCCTCGTTCTGCACACACGCGGCGATCAGCAGCGCGGAGAGGGTGGCGATGACGGGGCGGACGGTGCATGCCATCTGGTGGACGGCCAACGGGCCGCCCCAGTCGGAGGCGCGGGTGAAGACAACCGTGTACACGGCCAGCAGCAGGAGGGCCGCGGCGGGGCGCAGCGGGACTCGGTGGCCACGCCGGAGGGCGAAGGCGAAGGTGACGCCGACGAGGAACTGCGGAAGGTAGATCACCGGGTGCCGCATCACCCACTCGGCGTCGTGCCGGTTCAGGTAGTGGTCGGCCGCCACGTTCACCACCCACATCAAGGCGAGTCCGGCGAGCGTCCACAGCGCCAGTGTCCTGGTCCGCGTCCGGCGCAGGCGGCCGATCAGCAGGGGGAAGAGGGCGTAGAAGAGGAGTTCGACGCTGAGGGTCCAGGTGACCGGGTTGCCCGGCAGGTTGGGCACCGCGCCCGGCAGCCACGTCTGGACCAGCAGCAGCGAGGAGATGAGGCTCGGCACGTCGGTGCGTTCGCTGCCCAGGCCGTAGAAGACGGCCAGCGCGAGGCCTGCGGCGGCCAGGTGGGCGGGATAGATCCGGCCGACACGGCGCCAGTAGAACACCCGCTTCGGCGTGCCCGGCCGATGGCTCCAGGTGAGCAGAAAACCGGAGAGCACGAAGAAGAACGTCACTCCGTGCACACCGATCGTGGAGTACGGGAACAGGAAGGGCACGTGCCACACCCCGCCGCCGGGGCTCACGCCGTTGAAGTGGTGAACGAAAACTGCAAACGCTGCAAAGAATCGCAGACTGGTCAAAGACGTCAGGCGACCGGGAAGCGGTCCACGTTGTGCGACCGGACCAGGCCGGGCGGCTGTCGCAGCTGGGGTGTCCGCCAATGCGGGCGTTGTCGTCATACAGTCCACCAATGCACGGGTCCGCGGGCCGCAACACCATAGCGATCAGGTCCGTGGTGCGCGCAAGGGGTTGCGCGTGACCTTTATCGCATGTGCGAACGCACGCTCCCCGCCGGTGGGAACGCCCGCCCCCCTACTCCACCGTGACGGACTTCGCCAGATTCCGAGGCTGATCCACCTCGTTCCCCCGCGCTGTCGCCAGCTCGCAGGCGAACACCTGCAACGGGACCGTCGCGACCAGCGGTTGAAGCAGCGTCGGGGTCGCCGGGATGCTGATCAGATGGTCGGCGTACGGCACCACCGCCTCGTCGCCCTCCTCCGCGATCACGATCGTGCGCGCGCCCCTCGCCCGGATCTCCTGGATGTTCGACACGATCTTGTCGTGCAGGACCGAGCGGCCACGCGGTGACGGCGCCACGACCACCACCGGCATGTCCGCCTCGATCAGCGCGATCGGCCCGTGCTTCAGCTCGCCCGCCGCGAAGCCCTCGGCGTGCATGTACGCCAGTTCCTTCAGCTTGAGGGCGCCTTCGAGAGCCACCGGGTAGCCCACGTGCCGGCCCAGGAACAGCACGGTGTTCTTCCCGCTGAGCGAGCGCGCCAGCTCCCGTACCGGCTCCATGGTCCTGAGGACCCGCTCGACCTCCTGGGAGATCTTCGACAGATCGCGGATCACGGCCCGGATCTCGTCGCCCCACTTGGTGCCGCGCACCTGGCCCAGATACAGGGCCACCAGATAGCAGGCGACGAGCTGTGTCAGGAACGCCTTGGTGGAGGCCACCGCGACTTCCGGCCCCGCGTGCGTGTAGAGCACCGCGTCAGACTCGCGCGGGATCGTCGAGCCGTTGGTGTTGCAGATCGCCAGCACCTTGGAGCCCTGCTCACGGGCGTGCCGGAGCGCCATCAGGGTGTCCATGGTCTCGCCGGACTGCGAGATGGCGACGACCAGCGTGCGCGGGTCGAGGATGGGGTCCCGGTAGCGGAACTCGCTGGCCAGCTCCACCTCGCACGGGATGCGGGTCCAGTGCTCGATGGCGTACTTGGCGATCAGCCCGGCGTGGAAGGCGGTACCGCAGGCCACGATCACGACCTTGTCGATCTCGCGCAGCTCGGCGGTAGAGATCCGCACCTCGTCCAGCGTCAGCGAGCCGGCCGCGTCGATCCGGCCGAGCAGGGTGTCGGCGACCGCCTTGGGCTGCTCGGCGATCTCCTTGAGCATGAAGTAGTCGTAGCCGCCCTTCTCGGCGGCCGAGACGTCCCAGTCGACGTGGTACGAACGGACGTCGGCCGGACGGCCGTCGAAACCGGTGACCGTCACCGCGTCCCGGCGCAGCTCCACCACCTGGTCCTGGCCCAGCTCGATCGCGGAGCGGGTGTGGGCGATGAAGGCGGCGACGTCCGAGGCGAGAAAGGCCTCACCCTCGCCGACGCCCACCACGAGCGGGGAGTTGCGCCGTGCGCCCACGACCACGTCCGGATCGTCGGCGTGCACCGCGACCAGCGTGAACGCCCCCTCCAGCCGCCGGCACACCAGCCGCATCGCCTCCGCGAGATCCGCGGTGGCGGAGAACTCCTCGGCGAGCAGATGCGCGACGACCTCGGTGTCCGTCTCGGAGCAGAGGGCATGGCCCCGCTCCGCCAGCTCGGCCCGCAGCGTCGCGAAGTTCTCGATGATGCCGTTGTGGACGACGGCGACACGTCCGGCGTTGTCGAGGTGGGGATGCGCGTTGGCATCGGTGGGACCGCCGTGGGTGGCCCAGCGGGTGTGGCCGATACCCGTACTGCCGCTCGGCAGCGGCTGTTCGACCAGCGCCTTCTCCAGGTTCACCAGTTTCCCGGCCCGCTTGGCGGCGGCCAGACCGCCGTCCGCGAGCACAGCGACGCCCGCCGAGTCGTAACCCCGGTACTCCAGCCGCTTCAGTCCCGCCACGACGACATCGAGCGCCGACTGCGGCCCCACGTATCCCACGATTCCGCACATGTGCCGCAGCCTACGGTCCGAGCGGCGCCCCGACCTCCCGAATCCTGCCCGAAATCGGAAATACCCACTGGCGTACGAACGCCACATCAGCCCGCACCCGCACCAACCGGAACCTGAGCCAGGACCACCGATCCACCGCTGCTCCGAAGAGAAGGCCGGAATCCGGCCAACCATGCCGAACAGCCTGAGGCCCACCTGACTGCCCTTCATGATCAGAACACAGTCCTCATGGTCTTCTGCGCTCCATGCCCTCCCGCTCCGCCTCACCGAGCCCCGTCGGCCGGTCATGGACACGACGTGACAGAGGCCACGCGGCGACTCGTTCAAACTCCGTTAACAATGGACTGTGATCTCTCCGGTCTCCTCGATGCCCCGGAGCGCCCACCGGCCCAGGCCGGAGGCGACTCCCTACGTCGACCTCACCCGCGCCGAGTGGAGCGCGCTGCGCGACAAGACGCCGCTCCCCCTGACCGCCGAGGAGGTGGAGAAGCTCCGCGGCCTCGGCGATGTGATCGACCTCGACGAGGTGCGGGACATCTACCTCCCGCTGTCCCGGCTCCTCAATCTCTACGTCGGCGCCACGGACGGTCTGCGCGGCGCCCTGAACACCTTCCTCGGCGAGCAGGGCTCCCAGTCCGGCACGCCGTTCGTGATAGGCGTGGCGGGCTCCGTGGCCGTCGGCAAGTCGACCGTGGCCCGCCTGCTCCAGGCCCTGCTGTCCCGCTGGCCCGAGCACCCCCGGGTGGAGCTGGTGACCACCGACGGCTTCCTGCTGCCCACCAAAGAGCTGCAAGCCCGCGGACTGATGTCCCGCAAGGGCTTCCCCGAGTCGTACGACCGCCGCGCGCTCACCCGGTTCGTCGCCGACATCAAGGCCGGCAAGGACGAGGTGACGGCCCCGGTCTACTCGCATCTGATCTACGACATCGTGCCCGGCCAGAGGCTCACCGTCCGTCGGCCGGACATCCTCATCGTCGAGGGCCTCAATGTGCTCCAGCCCGCCCTCCCCGGCAAGGACGGCCGCACCCGCGTCGGCCTCGCGGACTACTTCGACTTCAGCGTGTACGTCGACGCCCGGCCCGAGGACATCGAAAGCTGGTACCTCAACCGGTTCAAGAAGCTCCGTCAGACGGCCTTCCAGAACCCGTCGTCGTACTTCCGCAGGTACACCCAGGTCTCCGAGGAGGAGGCCCTCGACTACGCCCGGACGACCTGGCGGACCATCAACAAGCCCAATCTGCTGGAGAACGTCGCCCCGACCCGCGGACGCGCCACGCTGGTGGTGCGCAAGGGACCTGACCACAAGGTGCGGCGGCTGAGCCTGCGCAAGCTGTGAACCCGAGTGCGCCAGGCCGTCAGAGGACGGCGGGCGCACGGAGGAAGACGGCCGGCACACGAACGCCGCCCGGCCCGGAGACGGCTCCGGACCGGGCGGCGTTCACGTGCCAGTGGGCGGCCGACCCTAGAAGACTCATGAAGATCTTGGGGTTCTGGCCCCGCCGCGTGAGCGGCGGGGCCAGACTCGTTTTCGTGGTGATGGGGGAATGGGCCGGGGAGACGGTCGGGCCGGATGTGTGGAAGACCTGCCGGGAGTTGATCCCGGCAGGCAGTGTGTTCGCGTTTCTGGCCGAGCACCGCGGTGCGCTGTTCCCGGCGGAGATGTTCGCGGACATGTACCCGTCGGCGAACGGGCGGCCGAGCATGCCGCCGCAGATCCTGGCCGCCGCGATCACGTTGCAGGCGCTGCACGGGCTGTCGGACTTCGAGACGGTGCAGGAACTGCGGTGCGATCTGCGGTGGAAGGCCGCGTGTGGTCTGGGCTTGCACGATATGGCGTTCGATCCGTCGCTGCTGGCCTACTTCCGGCGCCGACTGGCCCGCTCCACCCGGCCCAACCGCGTCTTCGAGGCAGTGCGGGAGGTGGTGAAGGCCACCGGTGTCCTCAAGGGCAAGCACCGGCGGGCGCTGGATTCCACCGTGCTGGACGACGCGGTCGCCACGCAGGACACCGTCACCCAGATCATCGCCGCCGTCCGCGCGGTCATCCGCGAGGTCCCCGGCGCCGACGCGGTCGCCGCTGCGCAGTGCAGCGCGCATGACTACACCGACCCGGGCAAGCCCCGCATCGCTTGGAACGACGAGCAGGCCCGTGCCGAGCTGGTCGACGCACTGGTCACGGATGCGCTGCGGCTGCTGGGCCACCTGCCCGAGCAGCAGATGGGCGAGAAGGCCGCGAACGCGGTGGGCATCCTGGCCCTGGTCGCCGGCCAGGACGTGGAGCCGGCCGAGGACTCCGACGGCCGCGACGGCCGCTGACGCATCACCCAGGGCACCGCCCCAGGCCGGATGGTCTCCACCATCGATCCCGAAGCCCGGCACGTGCACAAGACCCGCAGCCACCAGCAGGACGG